>JBOHXA010000532.1:0-11372 GCA_050737335.1 Limisphaerales bacterium
TCGGCAAGACTGGGGAATTGTTTTGATGTTGGTTCCATTGGTTGACACGAGTTGCGTATTTGGTTGCTTGTGCCGGGCGAGGAACCGTCACACCCCTATTTTAAGGGCAGTGTCAAGATGCGCCCGCTCAGGCGAAACTCTTAAGAAACTCATTGTGCAAATGCCTGATTTTGAACAGCCTAAAAAATATGGTTGCCGGGAATTCCTCAGCGAGACCAAAAAAGTTTCTTGCATGGGACAACCCCTATATGGGGTGCCGGCGGCCACGCATAACCAGGACGGATTCCGGCGGCATGTCAGCGAAGCCGTGGGTAAGCGGAATTTTCGTTTCTGACGCTAATAGGATTTCGGGCGATCCAGCGGGAATACGCGCGCGTTGCGCGTTTTCGGAGAAATTGCAAACCAATGTGATGCTTCCGCGTTCCATAACCAGCCAGCGATTTTTTTCGTCGTATTGAACGCGGACTTTATTTAAATCGCCATCGGATAAATCACTTTCGGCGCGGCGCAACTGTATCAATTGCTTGTGCCAGTCCAGGATTTCGGAATGGGGCGGTTTTGAAATCTCGTCCCAGTTCAATTTGGACTGTTCAAATGTCTCCGGCGCCTGCGGATCCGGGGTATCTTCGGGTTTCCATCCAAACGCGGCGAATTCGCGACACCGGCCTTCGCGGACGGCCTGGGCCAACTCGGGTTCCTGATAATCCGTAAAATAAAGGAAGCGCGTGGCCGCCCCCCACTCTTCTCCTTGAAAGAGCATGGGCAAAAATGGCGACGTCAGCACGAGCGCCGCGGCGATTTTCAGTTTTTTGGGTCCCATCAAATGACTGCTGCGGTCGCCACGGGCGCGGTTGCCGACCTGGTCATGGTTCTGTAGATAGGCGAGAAAACGATGGCCGCTCAGGCCTGCCGTTGAACGGCCATGAACGCGCCGGCGATGCTCCGAGTATGCGCCGTCATAGACAAATGCATTGCGAAGCGCCTTTGCCAGCGCGCGGACGCTGCCGAAATCCGAATAATATCCTGTCCGTTCGCCGGTCAAAACCGTGTGCAACGCATGATGAAAGTCATCACTCCATTGGGCATCCAAATGGAAGCCGCCGCGTTCGCGCGACCAAAGCAGGCGCGGATCATTCAAATCACTTTCGGGAATGAGAGCCAAATGGCGGCCCAGTCGCGCCGAGAGGCTTTCCACTTCACGTTTTAGCTGCTCCAAAATGTGGATGGCAGATGTGTCCAGGATTCCGTGAACAGCGTCCAGGCGCAAGGCGTCAAAATGGAAATCCCTGAGCCACAAGAGGGCGTTGTCGCAAAAAAAGCGGCGCACTTCACCGCTGTCAGGACCGTCGAAATTAATGCCTTCGCCCCAGGGCGACGCGAATTTTCTTGTAAAATACGGCCCGAATTTGCCGAGATAATTTCCAGACGGGCCCAGATGATTGTAAACGACGTCTAAAATGACGGCCAACCCGTGGGAATGACAGGCATCCACGAGCTTTTTGAGATCGTCGGGCGCGCCGTAAGCATGGTGCGGGGCAAACAGGTCAACACCATCATAACCCCAGCCGTGATTGCCTGAAAATTCCACAACGGGCATTAATTCGACGTGCGTCACGCCGATCGCAACCAGGTGCGGCAATTTTTCAATCGCGCCAATATATGTTCCCTCCGGCGTAAAGGCGCCCACATGCAACTCATAGATAATGGCCGACGCCAGGGGTGATGGTCGAAAATCCGGACACGACCATTGAAATGCCTGTTCATCCACCAGACGCGACAGTTTGTGCACGCCTTGCGGCTGGCAGGGCGAGCGCGGGTCGGGAAACGGACCGGCGCCATCGAGTCGAAACCCGTAGTTGTCGCCCGCTTCGGCGTTCGGAACTTCCGCCGTCCACCAGCCGTCCTTTTCTGGCCGCATTGGCAGCAATGTTTCATTGAGTTGAAGCTCAACTCTTTTTGGAAAGGGCGCCCAGACGGAAAATTTTTTCATGACGATTGCCTGAGCAGGAAATAACAAGTCCGAATGGCAGCGGGGGACGGGGCTGGCGGCTGCATACTGCTTACCGTTTCATTGCTCTGGAGGGTCGGGGCAATCGGCCCCTTACAGTCGCGGCTCTGTTGAATGGCTCCGTTCATACCGTCTATTCGTGGACGAGAAGCGCGACGGGGAATTTCCTGAACAATTTGGCCGTGGGGAGCTCACCGATGAATAATTCATGCGTAAATTCGTTGCGCCATATTCCGCGCGGCAACAGAAGCAGAGGCAGTCCGCCTTCGCGGCTCCGATTAAACCGCGGGACGATGGTCATTGCCTTGCCGCCGCGGATGAAGGCGATAATATGGTCCGCATTTTCGCCGCTGGCATGGACCGGCTCGTAATCCCCGTTGAAAATTTGTTCATGGCGGGGTCGGCCCGCGAGGGTTTTTTGGATGAGCCAAAGTTTGGCCAATCCCTCGTCACGGCGTTTCCAGCTCTCTTCGGCGCTCAGGCGCCTGGCTTCCGCGAGCAATCGTTTTCGGATTTCAAAATCCACAGGCCGGCGATTGTCCGGGTCCACCAGACTGTTGTCGTTGACTTCGTTGCCCTGGTAAATGTCGGGCACACCGGGGGCGGTCAATTTAATGAGCGTTTGGGCCAGGCCATTGATGTGCGCCGCTTCCGCCAGTGAGGCGGCGAAGGTTTCCAGGTCCTCGACAAAATCGCGGTCCGCGAGCGCGGCCGCGACAAATTCTTTGAGCGCCTGATCATATTTGGGATTGCGATGGTTCCAGTCGGTATGCTGTTTCGCCTCGCAACTTGCCTTTTCCATATAGGCCTGGATGCGTTCGAGAGAAATGGGCCATGCTCCGGCGAGCGTCTGATATAGGAGATATTCGGCATTGCGGTCGGGAAAATGATCTTTGCGGCGCTTTTCGTTTATTTTAGACCAGCGCAACACGGCCTGACACCATTCCTCCGGAATTTCCGACAGGACATTGAGACGGGCGCGCACGTCTTCGCCGCGCTTGGTGTCATGGCTGGAACTGCACAGCATGGAATGCCCGCCGCGCTCCTGCTGTCGGCGGCAAAACTCATGGAACTCCTCAATGCTCACGCCGAACTTTGCCGGATCACCGCCGACTTCATTGAGTGATGCGAAGTGGTTCAGGCAATAAAAGGTCGTGTCTTCGACTCCCTTGGCCATAGCCGGGGCGGTCAATTGTTGAAAACGGGCCACAAATTCATTTTCCATTTCGCCCGGGAAGGCCAATGACAATACGCCACGCAAAAAAACAAAGACGCCAGACGGCAGGTCGCGGCGCGCCCGTTCCGCCTGCGTCGAGGTATTATGGATGCACAATGAGTCGCGCGCGCTGATAAAAGCCTCCGCGGGGCGGGCGTAGGTGCGATAGATGGGCAGACAAGCGGCGAACTCAATCACCGCGTCCCGCAATTGTTCCCGTGAAAAACCTTTTTGGGGGACGCGCCGTTTCCCTATCTGCGCAAGCAAATCCGTCAGCCGCTCCACTTCAGTGGCAAAAAGCGTTTCCAGGACCAGGAGCTTCTTTTCGCGGACCGTTTGGGTGGGATCCATCGGCTCTCCGGTAAACGCGGAGTAAAAATCCATTATTGCTCTTTTGTTTTTTGCCTGAATAAACAGCCCGTTAATCTCGTTGAGGGCGTCATAGCCGACCGTTCCATCCACAGCCCAGTCCGCGGGCATTTCTTCGCCCGGTTGCAGAATTTTTTCCACGGTAATCCAGGCGCGCGGGGCGAGCGCCCGGAGCCGGTCCAAATAAGTTTTTGGGTCCCGCAGCCCATCCGGATGGTCCACGCGCAAAGCGTCAAGAAGGTTTTTCCCCAGCCATTGTTTAAGCAGCGCATGAACGGCATTAAAGACCGTCTCGTCTTCCACACGCACGGCAGCCAGGGTGCTGATGGCGAAGAATCGCCGGTAATTCAGCTTTTGATCTCCTTCGCCCCAGAAAGCCAGACGATAATGTTGCTTTTGGATCAAGTCCTCCAAGGCCGCCGGGTCTGAATTGAGCGCCTCTAATGGAGTTTTGTTTGGAATGGATTCCGGAGCAATGGGAAATCGGTGCTGAAAGTAACCGAGCACAGCTTCATTGTTTTCCGTGGTCACTTTCAATTCCCCGCGTTTCAAGACGTTTTCGTAATGATCGCCCAGGACGGGCAGGAAGATTTTATCGCGCAGCGCTGGATCCGCCGGGTCCCATTGGATGTCAAAATAATCGGCAAACCGGCTGGCGCGGCCGTATTTTAGAACGTCCTGCCACCATGCATTTTCGGGGCTGGCGACTCCCATGTGGTTGGGAACGATGTCCAGCACAATGCCCATATCGTGTTCGCGGAGAGTGGCGACCAGCGTTTGCAGGTCCTCTTCAGTTCCGATTTCCGGGTTGAATCGGCCAAAATCGCACACGTCATAGCCGTGCGCGCTGTGGGCCGACGCCTTAAACAGGGGAGACGCATAGATGTGCGAGACGCCCAATTCCTGGAAGTAGGGAACCAGCGCCAACGCCTCGGCGAGCCGGAAATGTTCGTTGAACTGGAGCCGATACGTCGCGCGCGGATACTTCTTCCCGGTTGCCGTTGCCATGGGTTGCGGCTGTCCGGCGATCGCGGCCGGCCGTGATGCAATCATGCTGCTTGTTTGAGGGATTTGGATTCGTTACGTTCGATGTGAAAGCCCAATTGCTCGCCCAGGTTCAGGAACTTTTCCTTCCAGGCTTCAGCCTTGCCGTTGCCGTGATCTTCCAGGGACGGCGCAACCGTCGCGCGGACCCGGTCATAGATGTTTTGGGCCTTCCATAAATTCACCGTTCGCGGAAGGATGGGCAGCAACGACGCGGAATTGCACAATCGCTGCAGCAAATCCAGGTCTTCAGGCGTTTTAAGGAATTCTTCACTCAACTGGTCAAAGTGCTTTTTGACGGCAAAGCCGAGCAGTTTTTCCTCTATCCGGGCGTTGGTCTTGCGCGCCTCTTCGACCAAAAGGCGGACGCGCTCGGCATCCGGATGGCCGTTATCAAATTGCTTTTGCAGTTCGGCATTGATGACAAATTCAACGGCGGGCGCCAGTGACTCCAGCGACGGCATGTGAATGTCCGTCAGGAAATGGGCCAGCGGGGCGTACCGGTCGGTCAGGGACTTATAGGCGTTGTAAATATCTTCGCGAGTGGTTGTGAGGATTTGGTTAAGGACTTTGAATTGCTCGTCGCGAAATAGATTCTTAAGGGAATAATGGGTCTCGCCAAAATGGCGGTCCAGGGCCCGGATGGTTTCCACAAGGTCGGCTTGTTCAAAAACCTGCCGGGCTTCGCCCACCAGATTGTTGTACGCCTCGGGCGACTCGAAGTAGCGCACGCCGCAGCTCAAATTGTGCCCCCCCATATACAGCGCCGCATAGGTGAGCAAGTCGGAATTGCGCGTCACGTCAAAAGTGACTTTGATTCGCCCCACGGCCAGCTTCGCATTGCCCTTGATCCAAAGCTGCCGATCCTCCTGCTGGACTGAATAGGCAAAAATGTTCGCGGTATCGGCGTAAGACTCGAAAAGGGAGCTGATGGCGTAATGAGCGGCGACGGTTTCGCGCGTCATGATGGCCGGCTTTACAAATTTTTCGTAGATGACCCGTCCATTTTGGTGCTCGGGAATATTGCTCTTTGCTTTCTCAAGAATTTCCAGGAAACGTGGCTCGAAGTTTTCCGCTCCCAGTTCCGTTGCCAACTGCAGCGCCCGCGCGGCGTATTGAATAACCTGCACCGTCTCGATTCCAGAGATTTCGTCGAAAAACCAGCCGCAACTGGTGAACATGAGCATGGCATGCCGTTGCATTTCCAGGAGACGGGTCGCGCAAATGCGGTCGGCATCGTTCAATTCGCGCGCCTGATGGCGGGCGAAGAACTCTGAGATGGTTTTGTCCGACCTGTCTAAAATAACTTGAATGTAATCATCACGGGCCTTCCACGGCTGCCGCAGATATTCCCCGGCCTTTTTCTCGAAGAAGTCAGCGAGCCGCGCGCTCAGTTCATCCAGCGCCTGGCGCAGAGGCGCGCGCCATTGCTGGTTCCAGCCACTATGTCCTGCGTTGCAGCCGCAATCGCTCCTCCATCGTTCCACGCCGTGCGAACAACTCCAGGCGCTGGGTTGATGAATTTCAGCTTCGAATTCGGGCGCATGCTTTTCCAGATATTCGCCGTAAATGGTCAGCTTTGCCTTGTCGCCGCGTTCAATCTGATGCAGCGCGTACGCCAGGGCCATGTCGCCATATTGAAAATGATGGCCGTAGGATTCGCCGTCGGTGGCCACATGGACCAATTGGTCGTGTTGCCGCTTTTCATCAATCGAGCCAAGGATTCGGCCGGCGAATGCTTCGCCGTTGGTGAGCAATTTTTCAAATGCAATGGCCCGGGAAATGGGACCGTCATAAAAGAAGACGGCAATGGAACGGCCTTCCGGCAGTTTTACAAGATAAGGAGATCTGGGATCAACCTTCCCGTCGTTGACATCCTGCCATTCAGCGCCGCCATTTAGAGGACGCACGCGCGCGGCCTGGAAGGGCGAAAGAACCGTGAATTTAATTTCGTGGCGGGCCAGCACGTCCAGGGTCGAGTTGTCGGCGGCGCATTCCGGGAGCCACATGCCTTCGGGCTTGCGACCAAACCGCGTCTCGAAGTCCCGGATGCCCCAAATGACCTGGGTCTGTTTGTCACGGTCGTTTGCCAGGGGCATAATCATATGGTTATACGCCTGCGCCAGCGCCGAACCGTGGCCGGAAAACCGTTCCTGGGCCTTCTTGTCCGCGCCGACGATCGCCTCGTGAATATCCGGCTGCTTGTCTTTCATCCATGAAAGAAGCGTGGGGCCGAAGTTAAAACTGATGCGCGAATAGTTGCTGATAATTTGCTCAATGCGCCCGGCGCCATCCATCAGGCGCGCCCGCGCATTGGGAGCGTAGCATTCCCAGCAAATCCGCTCGTTCCAATCGTGATAGGGGGACGCTGAACCCTGCATTTCCACAGATTCAAGCCACGGATTTTCCCGCGGCGGCTGATAAAAATGGCCGTGAATACAAACAAATTTTTCCATACTCCTTTAAGGTGCCCTACTATCACCTTGAAAATGACTGCTGTCAAACAAGGACGTTGAAGCATCAACATCGCCGGCAAATGTTCGTCGCATGTGTCCAGCGAGGAATGACGTTCAAGGCAGACCGCGCCCGAATGCGGGATGTGTGGTAAAATGGTTTTATGAAGGCGCATGTGGCGGATGAACCGGTCCGACTGAACGCGCAAACCAGTGGAACGGCTGCGGCGCTGGTTCCGTCGAGGCCAACGATTCATTCCTTACAAGAGGCGGCGAGGAATTGCCGGGCCTGTCCGCTCTGGAAAACCGGCACACAAACCGTTTTTGGGGACGGTTCACCGCATGCCACAGTTGTTTTTGTCGGCGAACAGCCGGGCAACGATGAAGATTTGGCGGGCAAACCATTTGTGGGGCCGGCGGGCAAACTTTTGGACAAGGCACTCGTTGCGGCGGGCATTGACCGCGACAAAGTTTATGTCACCAATGCGGTGAAACATTTTCAATGGGAGCCAAGGGGCAAGCGCCGCATCCATAAAAAGCCGGGCGCGCGGGAATTGGCCGCATGCCGTCCGTGGCTCGAGGCCGAATTGGAAATACTGAAACCCAAAGTGCTGGTTTGCCTGGGAGCGACTGCTGCGCGGACACTGCTGGGCAAAACTTTCCTTGTCAGCAAACGACGCGGCGAAATGATTCAATCCACCCTTGCGCCGCGCGTAATGGCGACCGTTCACCCTTCGTCCATCTTGCGCGCGCCGGATGAGAAGTCGCGGCATGAGGAGGTGGAAAACTTTGTCAGGGATTTGAGGAAGGTGGCCGGGGCAATCCGCGCCTCGGAGCGTGGACCCGCCTGAACCGAGTCGTCATTCCCAAGCCTCTCTTTCGGCGGAAGTATCCAGTCAGAACTCAACCAATTACGATATCGTTTTTGCGGTCGAACGCTGATACTGTCCAACATTATGTCCGCCACTTTAAAATCGTTACGCGCATTGTCCGACCCCACGCGCCTGCGCATTGTCGCATTAATGGAGCGCGGCGAGTTGTCTGTGGCCGAGCTTCAGGAAATCACACGGCTGGGGCAATCACGCATCTCCACGCATCTGGGCCTCTTGCAGGGTTCAGGACTCCTCCAGTCGCGGCGCGAGGGTAAGCGCGCCTTTTATAAGCTCAATGAACAGCCGGACGCGGCCGCGCGGGAATTTATTCAAGTGGCCATACGCGGGGCAAAAGAATTGCCCGAGCATTCCGGTGATCAAACCAATCTCAAACGCATCCTGAACCGGCGGCGCGAGCAGGCCGAAGTTTATTTCAACCAAATCGCGGGGCGCTTTGACCGTGTCTATGGGCCGGGGCGTTCGTGGCAGGCGTTCGGCCATTTGCTCTTGCGGATTTTGCCGCCGCTGGTCGTCGCCGATTTAGGCGCCGGCGAGGGTCTTTTGAGCGAACTCCTGGCGCGGCGCTGCAAACGCGTCATCGCGGTGGATAATTCGGAAAAAATCGTTGCGTTTGGCAAGGCCAAAGCTAAAAAGAATGAGCTGAAAAATCTCGAATTTCGCCTGGGTGATTTGCAAAAACCCCCGATTGACGCCGAGAGCGTTGATCTGGCGATTTTGAGCCAGGCGTTGCACCACGCCGAGGTCCCCCGGGAGGCGATTGCGGCCGTGTATAGGATTCTAAAGCCGGGCGGCCGGATGATGATCCTGGATTTGCTCCAGCACAATTTCGAAAAAGCGCGCGAACTATACGGCGACCGCTGGCTGGGATTTGCCGAGAGTGACTTGCACAATTGGCTTGAAAGCGTGGGGTTTAAAAAAGTTGAGATCACCGTCGTGGCGCGTGAGGAACAACCGCCGCATTTCCAGACGATTTTGGCCGGCGCGGAGAAAGCGTAGGGTGGGTATCCGTCCCGCGTTGCGCCTACCCTGCCACGATATTCACCAGCTTTTTCGGCACCACAATTACTTTCTTGATCGTTTTACCCTCAAGCAACGGCTTGATTTTTTCGGAAGCCAGGGCGGCTGATTGAATGGCGCTGTTGTCGGCCTCGGCTGGAACTTTTATGACCTCGCGCAATTTGCCGTTTATCTGCACCGGAATTTCAAGTTCAGCCTCGACCAGCAGCCTCGGATCAAATTCCGGCCAATTTGAATACGCCAAACTGGCAGACGGCGGCGAGGTTACGCCCGAAATCCTTTGCCAAAGCTCTTCGGCCAGATGCGGCGCGAACGGCTGGAGCAAAATCAAAAACTCACGCATGACCCCCAGCGGCCTCGTTTCCCAGGTCATCGCTTCATTGACAAAAACCATGAGGGCGGAAATGGCCGTGTTGAAGCGAAGGCCTTCAAGGTCTTCGGTGACTTTTTTGACGCAGGCATGCAGCGCCTTGAGTTGCGGCGGGGTTGGAGCGATGTCTGCAATGGCCGAATCCAGCCGAAAAAGCCTCAGCAATTCCTGATGGGCGGATGGGTCCGTCGTTGTTTGGGCCTGTTCAAATTCTGTTTCGCTTTTCGCATCAATGAACAGCCGCCACACGCGGCCAAGAAAACGATAGACTCCTTCAACGCCGCGGGTGCTCCAGGGTTTGACCATTTCAAGCGGACCCATGAACATTTCGTAAAGGCGCAGGGCATCCGCGCCAAATTCCTTCATGACGTCATCCGGATTGACGACATTGCCGCGAGACTTGGACATTTTCTGATTGTCTTCGCCCAGAATCAACCCCTGGTTCACGAGTTTGAAAAATGGTTCCGGCGTGGAAACGCAGCCGAGGTCGTACAACACTTTATGCCAGAAGCGCGCGTACAGGAGATGGAGCACCGCATGTTCAGTGCCGCCGACGTATAAATCCACGCCCGGCTTCGTTGACCGGTCTTCGCTTTGCTCCGCCACGGCAAATTCCCCCATCCAATATTTTTCCACTTCGTTGGCGACCAATCCCCGGGGATTCTTTGAATCCAAATAGCGCAAATAATACCAGCATGAACCCGCCCACTGCGGCATGGTATTGGTTTCACGTTGCGAGCCATCGGGCAGATTCACCCAATCCCTGGCGCGCGCAAGTGGCGGCTCTCCGGTCGAGGTGGGTTTGTAATCCGTCAGATCCGGTGGCAGGACGGGCAATGCGGTTTGGGGCAATGCTTCGTGATGGAAGTTTCCGGCGGCGTCCCGCTTCCAGATAATGGGAAAAGGCTCGCCCCAATAACGCTGGCGGGAAAAGAGCCAGTCACGAAGTTTGTAATTGATTGTCTGTTTGCCCAGCTCCCGTGATTCAAGCCAGGCGGTGATTTTCTTTTTGGCTTCGGCCGTCGGCAGGCCGTTCAGGGAAATTTCAGGGCCGTCGGAATTAACTGAAACACCCTCGCCGACAAATCCGCGCCAGTCCGTTTTTGGGTCTCCCGGTTGGACGACTTGAACAATCGGCAAATGAAACTTCGTGGCGAATTCAAAATCCCGTTCATCGTGCGCCGGGACAGCCATGATGGCGCCCGTGCCGTAACTGGCGAGAACGTAGTCCGCGATCCAAATCGGAATCTTTTCGCCGTTGGCGGGATTGGCGGCGTAGGCGCCCGTGAAAACGCCCGTTTTTTCCCTGGCCAACTCCGTTCGTTCCAAGTCCGATTTTTTGGCGACACCGGCTTTATAGCGGGAAACAGCATCGCGCTGTTCAGGCATTGTGATTTCCTCAACCAACTTGTGCTCGGGCGCCAGCACCATATAGGTCGCGCCAAACAAGGTGTCCGGGCGTGTGGTAAAAACGCGGATTCTTTTGGATGAGCCGGCAATTTGAAAGTCCGCTTCCGCGCCTTCGCTCCGCCCAATCCAATTGCGCTGCATTTCCTTGAGTGAATCCGGCCAATCAATGATGTCCAGGTCCCGCAACAGTTTTTGGGCGTAGGCGGTGATGCGGAGCATCCATTGCCGCATGGGCTTGCGAACAACGGGAAACCCCCCCACTTCACTTTTGCCATCCACCACTTCTTCATTGGCCAAAACGGTGCCGAGTTCTTCACACCACCAGACCGGTTGTTCGCTGACGTAGGCAAGCCGTTGTGAATCCACGAACGCGCGCAATGTTTGGTCTCCCCTCTTCACGCCGTCCCGTTCACTCGGATTCCGGCCTTTCCATATTTCGATCAATTCCTCAATTGGCCGGGCGGAATCTTTTTCCTTGTCGAAATAACTATTATACAACTTCAAAAAAATCCATTGGGTCCACTTGAAATAATCCGGATCGGTGGTGGCGATTTCGCGGGACCAATCGTAACTGAAGCCCAGGGATTTAATC
>JBOHXA010000533.1:0-11397 GCA_050737335.1 Limisphaerales bacterium
GACTCATGTCCGCTGCTGCGGGAACCGGGAGGCGAGGCGGCTACCGTGCGCGGCGAAGTTTAGTAAAAATCGTCATGCCAGGGTTTTGCGGGCTAAACTTCGCTAAATGAAATGCTAAATTATTTGGTAACCACCGCTGCCGTCCGCGTTTATTTCAAATTATAGTCCTTTTATTATGAGAACCGCCGCTGACACCGGCAGAAGTGTACTTCGATCCCGGCGCACACGGCGCCCAGTCGGCCACTTGGGATCCCTGGCCCGGAAGCTCTTCCGGGCGATGTTCAATAAGCGAACAAATCATCTTGCAGGATGCCGTCGTCCTATTCAGCATGGCGCTCATGCCACACAACCACCGGGCAGCCGCGGCCTTACCCCGAGGGTAAAGGATTCCGCGGCACGCAACTCCAGACGCAAAATGATCCCATGAATGCCAACGAAATTGCAGCCGAAACCGAAAGCATTTCCCGACGGCGCATGTTATCGCGTCTTGGACTCACATTTGCCGGCGGCGCCCTATTGGGAACAATGGCTCCTTCGGCGCGCGCAGCCGGCGGGGAGCCGGCCCGTTCCGCAAGGGCATTCAGTGTCCGGGATTTTGGCGCCGTCGGGGACGGTATCACGGACGATACGGCAGCCTTCACCGCCGCGATGAAAGCAGCGGTTGACACCAAAACGTTGGCCGTGTTCGCGCCTGCCGGACGTTACCTGATCAATGACCGTCTGGAGGTCCCGCCCCAGGTCTTGCTGGAGGGTGTATTTGTCGCGCCTGCGGCGCGCAGTCCAGTCGAGGGCAGTGTGCTGTTGGCTGTCGCCGGCGCCGGTAACGCCGATGGCCTGCCCTTTATTTCGCTCTCTACCGGCAGCACGTTGCGCGGTTTGACTATTTTTTATCCCGACCAGAAAATGAAAAATCCGCCGGTTCCCTATCCATGGACCATACGCGGCCATGGAGATAACATCTGCCTTATTGACCTGCTCCTGGTCAACCCGTACCAGGCGGTGGACTTTGGCACTTTCCCGGCCGGCCGGCATTTCATCAGCGGACTCTACGGCCAGCCACTCTATCGCGGATTGTTTATTGACCAATGTTTCGACGTCGGGCGCGTGGAGAATGTGCATTTCTGGTCTTTCTGGGGCGGCTGGGGCGGGGATATCTATGACTTCATGGCGGCTGAGGGAGTGGCGTTCACGCTGGGCCGGACGGATTGGCAGTTTCTCTCCAACTGCTTCTGCATCGGCTACCGGACAGGCTACCACTTTATCCAAAACAAATTCGGTCCGGGCAACTGTCTATTGACCCAGTGCGGCTCGGACGTGGGGCCGAGGGCTGTGCTGGTGGATGCGGGGCAAATGCATGCGGGCCATTCGTTCGTCAACTGCCAGTTCATGGCGGGAATCGAAATTGCCAAATCCAACACGGGTCCGGTCAAGTTCACCGCCTGCGGCTTTTGGGGGATCCCTTCCACCAATCATCATGCCTTGCTGGAAGGGACGGGACAGACGATATTCAATAGTTGTCACTTCATTTCATGGGGCCAAAAGGACAAGAATGCGCCGGCGATCCTGGCCCGCGCCGGCGGCTTGACAGTGACGGCCTGTGATTTCATGGACGCCGGCAAGCCTCAAATCACCCTGGAACAAGATCTTGAAGCGGCGCTGATTTATGGCAATCGCCTTCGCGGCAAGGAGAGGATTGCCGACCATACGAACGGCCGCGCCCAAATTGCGCTCAATCAGGTTTCCGGAAAATGAGTTCGGCCCCGAGAAATAACGTGCGCAAATCCCCGCGGATTTCACTGGTCACGATATGTCTTTTCATGACAGCCGCGCCCGCGTTTTGCGGGGCGGCTTCTTCAAGATCTACAAACACTTTTTTCGAGGTCGTGACCGCGAATTTTTCCGGCTGGGACACTAACCACGATGGAACGCTGTCCCGGGAGGAACTGGATGCCGCCATTGAAAACCCGGCGAACAAAGGACCCGCCGCCGCCGCATTGGCCACGCTCAGGCAGGTCATTTTATCCGGCTATGGTTCGCCGCTAACCTTCGATCATATCCGCAAGCTCGCCCGGCGCAAACGCGCCCGCGCCTTTTACAGCAGGTGCCTCAAACGTATCCCGGACGTCACCCATCAGAAACTATTTGTTTCCGGCCTGCCTCAACTGGACACCATCCATCAGGGCCTCATCGCAGACTGCTTCAGCCTGGCCCCCCTTGGCGCCATGGTCTATCGAGACCCGCGCGAAGTCGCTTCCTGGTTCGAGGCGCAGTCAAACGGAGAGGTCCTTGTCAAAATGGCGGCGGGCGCCGTTGCCGTGCGTTTTCCCACCGACGCTGAACTGGCGTTCGCTTCCGCCAACAGCGCGGATGGTGTTTGGATTGATCTCTACGAAAAAGCCATCGCCGAGGCGCGCAACGAGCGCAAGCCGCCCGGCAAACGATTTGAAGTCGCGCTCGACGCCATTGCCAAAGGCGGTGACGAAGTGCCGATTCTCTCGTACATCACCGCCCACAAAGTTTCCGTATTTCCGCTTCGTTCCGAACGGGGCAACGAGTCCCCGAAGGCCCGTATTGCCCGGCTTCGCGCACGGGTCGCGTTTGCGTCCAGCAACAGGCTGCTGATGGTTGCCAACACCGATAAGCCCTCAACGCCCGGTCTCTCGCCCGATCATGCCTACGCGCTTTTAAATTATGATCCCGCGTCCGATGCCGTCAAACTCTGGAATCCGCATGGAAATGATTTCAAGCCGGGGGGCCGGGCTGGTTTGTCCCACGGATATCCGATGACCAACGGCGTCTTCACAATGCCGCTGTCGGATTTTGCCGACCAGTTTGTGCGCGTCGTTTTTGAGCGGCCTCAAACCACGTCGCTAAAATGGACCGATCAATGGGAATTGATGGCCGAGGCAGGGCGCTTTGCCGAGGCGGCCACTGACCTCGTCGAAGTCATTGATTCGGACAAATCTGAGAACTGGAAATTTTACATGCTCACGCCCCTGCTCATCCAATGCGGCCGGCTGAACGAATACACAAACTACTGCAAATTCATGCTCGATCAATTTGAACACACGAGCGACCCGAGCGTTGCCGAACGTACGGCCAAGAGTTGCCTGTTGCTTCCGTCGGTCCTAAGCCCGGCGGATTTTGACCGCGCCACCAACCTCGCCGCCCGCGCAGTGAGCCTCTCGGCCCACGGCGATTGGTTGCACTGGCGATTGATGACCCGCGGCCTCGCCGAGTATCGCGCTGGACGCTATGCCGACGCCATTGCAACCGAGCATCAGTCGCAAAAAGCCCTGGTTCACAACAACGACCTCAACGGCCCCGCCTGTGAAGCTGATACCTGGTTCATTTCCGCCATGTCGCGCGAACGGCTCAACCAAAAATACGACGCTCAATCCGATTTGGAACACGGCCTCGAAATCGTCCGGAAAAAACTGCCCAGGCTCGACTGCGGAAATCTCGGGGACCGTTGGTTTGACACGCTCATGTCGCACATCATCATGCGGGAAGCCCGGCAGACTGTTAATTTGGTGCCGGGAAACCGCGCGATCGTCCTCAAGAGCCGATGATGCGCCGGCGCCCTCAGTCACGATGCAGCCAGACCGTCATTTGGCCGGGGCCGCGATTGGCCCAGGCGAAATAGGGAATGGCGGTGAAATCCTGCTCCTTTTTATCCGCGTTCAAAGCGCGGCCATTGATCACTTCGACGCCATTGAGCAACTGCGAATCGAAATGCGCCGTGAGCCGCTGCTTGTCCGGCAGCGTCAAATCGAGCACCTTGCCGCCGGGATTATCCGGCCATTCAGCGCAAAAGACAATCGGCCCGCGCTGCAACGCGACGCGTCCCCTGTCAGCCTTCACATTGGAATTGGCCAGAACGCGGCGGACGGGCATGGGCAAATGTAGCTCCACCACGTCGCCGGGTCTCCAGGAACGACGCAGCTTTGCGTAGCCGTTTTCGAGCTTAAATTTCACCGCCTTGCCGTTGATCGCAAGCGTGACCGGTTCAGGGTTGGTGTCGGCAAACCGGTAAAGATCGCCGGGGACAGGCTCATTGCGCGCCCAGCCGGGAATCCGAACTGCCAGGGTGAATCTCGACTTGTTCTCCGAAGCGACAATGATTTTCACATTGCCGTCCCACGGATAGCGCGTTACCTGGGTGAGCGCGATGTTGCGGCCATCGTCCAGTTTGATGTCGGCCGTGCCGCCGGCGAAGAGATTCACAAACACGGTATCGCCCCGCGCCGCGTAAAAGTAGCCGGGCAGCGACGGCAGGAAGCGCGTGATGTTGCCGGGACAACAGGCGCAACCAAACCACGGACTGCGCTCGTAGTGACCGGCGCATTCGAGCGGATTGGGGTAGAAAAATCTCGTGCCGTTGAGGGAAACGCCCGAGAGCAGGCCGTTATAGAGTGTCCGTTCGAATACGTCCATGTATTTGGCATCGCCATGGAGCAAAAAGAGCCGTTCGTTCCAGAAATCATTTGCCACGGCGGCGCACGTTTCACAATAGGCGGTGTCGTTGGGCAGATAATAATCCGGGCCAAAACCCTCGATGCGCGGCACCGCGCCAATGCCGCCGGTCAGATAAAGCTTTTTGGTCACCACATTCAGCCAGATTGTATCAATCGCCCGGACGTAATCCGCATCCCCGGTCAGCGCCGCCACGTCCGCCATGCCGCTGTAGAGATAGCCGGCGCGGACGGCATGGCCAACGGCCTCGGTTTGTTTGACCGGCGGGATCCGCGATTGATGGTAATCATCGCCGCCGGGATAGGAACCGCGCACGTCAATGAAGTATTTCGCCAGCTTGAGATAACGTTCATCGCCGGTGGCGCGGTAGAGTTTGCACAGGCCCATCGCGACGATTTCATGGCCGGGCCAGATATGCAGTTGATTGCCGCCGGGGCCGAAGACCCGCACGAGCAAATCCGCTTCCTTTGTGGCGACATGGAGCAGATTGGTTTCGCCGGTGGCCTGATAATGCGCCGCCGCGGCCTCAAACAAATGTCCGGCATCGTACAGTTCATGGCTCTGCTGCTCCTCATTGACCCAGCGTTTGTCGCCAGACCAGGGATGCGGATGCCGGGGATCAATCGTGCGCGCCGTATAAAGATAGCCGTCCGGCGTCTGCGCCGAAGCGATGAGCGCAATCAACTTGTCCAAATATGCCCGCATCCGCGCGTCCGGCCGCACCGCCAGCGCATAAGAGGCGCCTTCGAGCACCTTATAGACATCCGTGTCATCGAACGGATACCCGGGAGGTTTGCGGTCGGTGATATTTTCGCCGCGAAGGACGGCGGCGGCGCGCTCGAAATTATACATGCGCCCGGATTCCTCGCATTTGCCAAAGGCGTAGGGAATTGTGGTAACGCAGTTGGTTTCCAAACGCGGCGCCCAGAAAATGTCATCGAGGTGAACCGCCGTGAACGGCACGGGTTTGTATGGATAATCCCGCGCAAAGGCGCGCAAACACGGCCACGATGCGGCAACGGCCAAAACCAGGACAAACGAATGGATGGATTTCGCCGCGTTCATTTTATTTCGATTTGATCGTGAGCACGACGATGGAATCCGCGGGCAAAGTATAGTCAAATTGAGGCCGGACATGGGTCAGTTTCGAGACAACCGGGAAGATATGAGTCGGGTCATCAATTGAATTGGTGGCATCCGGCGGCGCGGCGAGAGTAACGGCGGCGCCGTGGCCTCTCAGAGAAACACCCTCGATGTCCAGCTTAAGAATGTTCGGTTTGGATCGGGCGTTGACCAACTTGATAATAATTGCGCCGGTTTTCCTGTCTTCCGTCACGGAATCATAAACCCGCGAATTGTCGCTGAGCGTGGCTTCTGGAATTTCATTTCCCACATGGTTCGCGAACATTTTTATGGCGTAATAACTCGGCGAACCGTAACAGCGCAAGGCGTCGTAACCAATGAGGTCCGGCCGCCATTGGCGCGCCCCGGGGCTTACGTTCACCAGGAGCGGCGCGTAGGATTGCATTTGGATGAGGTCGCTGTTTCGTTCCATCCCGGTCATCCACGCGGCGTCGGCCAGCGCCGCCTTCATATTCGGAGTCGCCGGCAAAGCGGATGAACGGCGGTCCCAGGGAGGGAACGACGTTTCGTACGAGGCCCATTCGCCCACGAAAATTTGCGGCCCGCTCCGATCGTAGCCGTCGAAGTGGTGAGCATCGTCCAGAAAGGTATGGGTGCTGCGGTAATAGTGTTCGTCAAACAGGTCGGGACGGCACGAGTGAACGCGCAGCCTGGCATCGGCATCATTGCCGATGGTTGAAATGCATTTGAGCTGGGGGTACCTGGCCTTGATCGCCCTGTAAAATTGCGTAAAACG
Source organism: Limisphaerales bacterium (assembly GCA_050737335.1). Taxonomy (GTDB): domain Bacteria; phylum Verrucomicrobiota; class Verrucomicrobiia; order Limisphaerales; family UBA11358; genus UBA11358. Next base: position 6,356 of record JBOHXA010000533.1, read on the forward strand.
TTCATCATACGACCCTGAGTGATCGAACCAATCTTCATTGCCGATTTCAACATAGCGCAGCGGGAACGGCTTGGGATGCCCGTCTTTGGCGCGCTGCGCTCCCCATTGGGTGGACTTGGGTCCGGTAACGTATTCAATTTCGTCCAATGCGTCCTGGACATAGGGATCCAGGTCCGCGCCAGGGTTGACGTGCGTGCCGTTCAGGGAATAACCGGCATAGACGGCCAGGACCGGCTCGGCTTTCATGTCTTCACACCAGCGCAAAAATTCGAGCAGGCCCAAACCGTCGGTTGACCGGTAACCCCACGGGCCGTTGTGCCCGGGGCGATCTTCAACCGGACCAATGGTTTTTTTCCAATCGAAATGATCCGCAATGGTGTTTCCTTCCAGATAATTGCCTCCGGGCAACCGCAGGAACTTCGGATGCATCTCAATGAGCATTTGCAGGAGGTCCGGACGAAAGCCGTTTGGCTGATTTTTCCAGGTTGGCGGAAAAAGCGAAACGTAACCGAGCCACACAGTCCCCGGATTTTCCACGCTCAAAAGAAAATGCGCCCGGGAAGTGGGCCTGATGCCACGCGCCGTTTTGAACGTCATTTCATACCTTTTCCACTCCGATGAAAGATGCGGCGTCCGGGCGCGCCCATAGATTGTGGCGTCGTCGTCGCTGACAATACTCGCAGTCACGGCGCCGGAGAAGTTCGGTGACGCTTTGGCGTAGAGGGTGACATGGTAACGGGTGGAAGGAAAAACCGGTATGCCCCAATAGCCCTGGTTGGCCACTCCCGCGGCATGATCTTTCGAGGCCGACGTCACATCCAGCCTGAGCGTTACTTTGTTGTTGAATGTTTCACTCTTGTCCAGCGACATGGCTGCGGCGGCGCCGTCATTTTGCATGAGCGACCAGCATTTAGGTTTCTGACTGTCGTCCAGAAATGAGCGGTTTTGTATCAGTTCGGCATAAAGCCCGCCGTCGTAGCTGTGATTGATCTCTTCGGTCATCAGGCCGTAGAGCCTCGGGCTGGCGTCTTTCACGATCTTGTCCGCATGAATTGTGAGCGTGGGCGCGGCGAAGCCGGCCGGCCCGAGGCAAAGAATGAACAAGCCGAAGAATAGTTTTTTCATAAATCGGAAACTGCCGGGCAATTTAGCAGGCAGCCATTGAGGCGTGCAATGCCATTTTGCGCCGGTCGAAAGTTCGCCGCCGCAAAGCCGCGCCATGCCCGGAAATGCGTCCGCCCGGATTTTCGGCTGGAACCGCCGACAATGGGCGTTACCATGGTTTGCGGAAATGACCCGGCGGATGACATGCGCCATGTTGATGACTCGTCGAATACGTTCGATTGCGGCATTTCTTGCAATCATCGGCTCCGCCACTGCCGCCGATGCCGTCATTGTTTCGCCAGACACAAATCTGACGGCCCGAGAACAGCAGATTATTGCCGCGGCAACGCCGTCGGCTGCGCCGCAATTTCACGGCCCGCGCATCATAGGCATCTACCCGGACACTCCATTCCTGTTTTGTCTGGCTGCCACGGGGCGGGGACCATTGCGGTTTTCGGCAAAAAAGTTGCCGCATGGCCTGTCGCTCGATCCCGGGACGGGCATTATCACGGGCATGCTCAAGCAAAATGGGGACTACACATTTACCGCTTTGGCAAAGAATTCGACGGGCGCGGCAAGGACAAGCGTTAAAATTGCATGTGGCGATACGCTCGCGCTGACGCCGCCAATGGGCTGGAACAGTTACGATGCGTTTGGCGACTCGGTTGTCGAATCCGAGGTTGTTTCAAATGCACTCTGGCTTAAGAAACATCTGCAACCTTTTGGCTGGGACACCATTGTCGTGGATTTCCGTTGGTACGATTCCCTCGCCAGCGGCAGCCGCCCTCAAAGTAATCCCGAAGGCGTGGTCATTGACGGCTTCGGACGCTGTATTCCCGCCGTGAATCGTTTTCCTTCCGCCGCGCAGGGGCAGGGTTTCAGAAACCTGGCGGGGCGGATTCATGCGATGGGCCTGAAGTTTGGCATCCACATCATGCGCGGCATTCCGCGAAAAGCAGTGGAGAAAAACCTGCCCATCGCCGGTTCGGTTTATACCGCCGCCCAGGCCGCCCTGCCGCAAGGCGACATCAACCGCGCCTCCGTTTGGAATAACGACATGTACGGCGTGGACGCGACAACCGCGGCCGGGAAAGCCTGGTATGAAAGCATCGCCAGGCAATATGCCTCATGGGGCGTTGACTATGTCAAATGCGATGACATCGCCAACATGTTCCGGGGCAGGTTTTATTCGGCGGACGAAGTGGCGACCCTTTCGATGGCGCTGAAAACCTCCGGGCGTTCGATCGTACTGAGCCTCTCTCCCGGGCCAACGCCAATAAATCACTTCGCCCATTTGGAACAATTCGCGAATCTTTGGCGCATTTCAGGTGACTTTTGGGACAATTGGAAGTCCCTGAATCACAATTTCGACCTCTTTGCGCAATGGTATCAGCACGGCAAACCTGGACATTGGCCCGATGGCGATATGATTCCTTTTGGCCACATCTGCCAGCGCAATTGCGACGTCCATCCCGACCGCTGGACTCGATTCACTCGCGATGAGCAATTAACGCTGATGTCACTTTGGGCTTTGGCGCCTTCGCCGCTTATGATTGGGGCAAATTTGCCGGACAATGACCGCTGGACAACCGCTTTGCTCTCCAATCCCGGGGTTCTGGCCGTAAATCAGGACGCCAATGGGCAACAAGGGCGCCGCGTTGGTTTTACTTCATCGGGCGCCGGGGTCTGGACCAAAAAGTTGTCCACGGGCGCGCTCGCGGCCGGCTTTTTCAATCGCTCGGAAAAGCCGTTAAAGGTGGATTATGCGTGGCGCAATCTCAACTTTCCGAACGCGCCGTTAGTGCGGGATTTATGGATTCGGCAAGACTTGGGACGGCAATCGGAATTCCAGGCGGAATTGCCACCGCATGGCTGCGTCCTGCTTTTACTGACCGGCGCCCCATCATCCAGCAGCCGGCCCTAACTGAACCGTTCCGCCGGTCGCGGTTGCCCAACGGCGCGCTCCAATGCTTTTACTCTTGCCGTCGCTATTCTGGTGGATCAGCCTTCCTCGATGAACGTCATCGTTCGCAGACTCTTGAAGGGCGGTTGTCTTTCATTTTTCATGCTGTACGCGGTTGCCGGGCGCGTTTCGGCGCAGCCAGCCGACAATGAAACTGTGGCGGCCACGAATTCCACACCCGGCCAGATTGCCGCTCTTCAACTGCAATTGACGAATGCCTGGCATCACGTGGAAGCCATTGTCAACCAGCCGGTCACGGCCTATCGGCTCGACCCGGGCTATCGTATTTCCATTTCCAGACCGGGCTGGTTTCATCCCGGCGCCACCACACCCGACTTTAATCACGTGGACGTCCGGAAAAGCCAGCAATTGATTTATACCGCCCCATGGGTCAGTTCCGATATCACTCCCACCATGATGTTTCGCGGCAGCGACCTCGAATTCAACGCCATGACGAAATTGTTTTATACCAATCGCGATCTGCCCAAGAAAAGGCTGACGGAAACCGAGATGCTGCAAATTAATTCGCTCTATCGGACGATTGGACGCTGTCAGTCTGAAATTGAGCGGTTGGAGAATCCGGACGGCGCAGAACCCGCGTCCGCGGACACCGAAAGCGAGACCAATGACGCTCCGCCTCCGCCCACTATTGCGGCCATTGAGCGCATACCCAAACGAACCCGCTTCGTCTATGGCGGCATCGTCATCGGAACATTGCTTGTGCTGGTCGGCGCCCTGCGATTGCTCGGGAAAAAGCCGGAATAAGCATGAGTGATGTCTGCGACCCATTTCGCGATGCGCGACGCAAGGGTCCCGTCATGCGCTGTCCCTTCCAGGGCGAAGCCATCCCCATGCTTTTGCGTCATGCCGATGTGCGGGAGGCGACAAAGGATTGGCGGCAGTTCAGCTCCGATGCCCCGTTCCGGGTGCCGATCCCTTCCGAAGAGGAAGTTCGCGCGACGCGCCAATTGCCCATTGAAACCAACCCGCCGGAGCACACCGGGTACCGCGCAATCGTCGAACCGTTCTTTCAACGCGCCAAACAACCGGAGGTGATCGCAAGGGTCGAGGCTCTAATAGCCGAAAAAGTTTCCGGGGCTTTGCGCCGCGATTCCATCGAAGTCGTCCTCGAGTTTGCTCTGCCGGTTCAATCGCGGGCGCTGACCTGCCTTCTGAACGTGCCCGAGTCAGAGGCCGACACGTGGACCGCATGGGGCGTTAACGTATTCCGGGAGACAGGAGGCCAATTCAAGAAGCGCATCGTGCTTGAAGACTACCTGAGCGCCCAATTCAACCGCGCAACCGCAAATCCGGGCGCGGATTTTTTCAGCGCCCTGGCTCGAGCCACCTTCCGCGGGCGACCGCTGACGCGCGAAGAAATGATGGCCTTTGGAAATCTCACTTTTGCGGGCGGGCGTGAAACCGTCATCCATAGTATCTCCGCGATTATCGCTTACTTCGGCCGCCATCCCGAAGGTCTTGACTATCTTCGACAGGACCCGAAACGGATCGTGCTCGCGGCCGAAGAATTCTTCCGGGTCTTCATGCCCTTGACCCATCTGGGCCGCGTTTGCCCGGTGGACGCCAACGTACACGGCGTTTCCGTCCCCGCGGGCGGCCGCGTTTCCCTCGTATGGGCTTCCGTCAACTTTGATGAAGATGTGTTCGAATCCCCGGAAGAGGTCCGCCTGGATCGCCGCCCGAATCCGCATTTGTCATTCGGTTTTGGACCGCACCTTTGTCTTGGAGCCCCGCACGCGCGGCTGATCGTGCGCAGCCTCCTGCGCGCGCTGGCCGACCGCGTGATGAATATCGCCGTTCTCGAATCCAAACCGCACATCGAGCGTGAAGCCTCCTACGAGCGCCCCAACGGCTTCGAAATCCTGAATGTCAGGCTCACTCCGCGCTGATTGGGGCGGTCCGGAATTGATACGCGACAAACTTCAAAACGAACCAATCCTTCGCAGCCCGACAC
>JBOHXA010000534.1:0-1537 GCA_050737335.1 Limisphaerales bacterium
ACTTACAACGAATCCGGGGACGGATTGCCATTTTTCCAAGGCAAAGCTGACTTTGGAGAAATTTCACCCACGCCGCGAATTTTCTGTTCCGCGCCAACTCGAATCGCAGAACCGGAAGACGTGCTTATTTCGGTTCGAGCACCCGTTGGCCCAACAAATTTGGCTGACCGACAATGCGCGATTGGCCGTGGACTCGCGGCAATTCGTTGCAAGGAAACAGTCGCGCCTCGTTTCTTGCTCACGGTTCTCCGCGCATTTGAAGCGGACATCGCGCATTTGGCCGAAGGGCAAGGTGGCGGTTTTACCTGCATCCGCAAAGAGCAGCTTGCCGAATTTGAAATTCCCGTTCCGCCGTTGGCGGAGCAGCGGCGGATTGTGGCGCGGGTGGAAGCGTTGACCCGCCGCTTGGATCAAGCCCGCCAAGCCCGCCAAGCCGCCCTCGCCGAAGCCTCCACATGTCTGCGTTCCCTCGTCGCTGGCACTTTTGCCAAAGCCGACGATTCGAGTTTCCGCTCGCTCGGAGAAGTCACCAGCATTATCGGCGGCAACTCAATTCCTGAAAATGCGCCGTTGCCAAAGTCCGGCGAGGAGCGCGTCGGCCTGATGAAAGTTTCCGACATGAATGCGCCGGGCAATGAGCGATTCATTACCAGTTGCAAACTTGAAACCAGCCGCGCTGCCACCGTCGCTCGCAAGTTGCGCGTCGTGCCGGTCGGAGCAATCGTTTTTCCGAAACGAGGCGGCGCGATTGCCACGAACAAAAAGCGCACGTTGAGCATTCCCGCCGCGCTTGACCCAAACATGATGGGCGTGTCGCCGTTGCCGGAGAGCAAACTCACTTCGGATTACTTGTTCTGGTGGTTCGAGTCGCTCGACCTTGCCGACTTGCAGGAGGACGGCGGAATTCCGCAAGTGAACAAAAAGCACTTTGACCCGCTGCTGATTCCCATTATTTCCATCACCGAGCAACGCGCCATCGTCGCGCGGCTGGATGGGGTGCGCGGGAAGCTGGATGCCTTGCAGCGGTTGCAGCGGGAGGTGGAGGCGGAACTGGCGTCATTCACGCCCGCGCTACTGGCAAAAGCGTTCCGGGGAGAATTGTAAAATGACTCTCACCGCCATTTTCAATGAAGCCATCAAAGAATCCAAAGCGTTGGTAACATTGCACGGTTCTAATCAGGCTACGGCAGCATTACCGGCGGGTGTTTCTTCTGATTTAATTCTTCGTTCCGCGCTTGTCTCTGCTATGGCAGCAGTTGATAAAATTCTTCACGAGGCTTTCTCAAAACATTTTACCAGCCTAGCCAGGCTAGGGATTCTTGACCGTTTTGTGAAGTTCAAGGTGTCAAAGGCTTACCAGATTGCTCTTTCGGCGCGCCAACCGGCGGGAGCGGGCGGCAAGAGGCCGGGACATGACATTAAAACAGAGGTTTTGTCCGAAATCTACAAAGACTCCTATCTGGCAACACAAAAACTCCAAGAAGTCTGTGGAGCGTGTGAACAAAATGGAATCTTTTCCCTGTATGCAGATTCCTTG
>JBOHXA010000535.1:0-1956 GCA_050737335.1 Limisphaerales bacterium
CCTTAGCCGCGAAAATTGTCTCGAATTTTGTCCTAATCCTGTAACTTTGTTCGTCATACCATTGGACGAAGTCAAACCATCAACAAAGTCGGAACCATGAGCAAAATACGTGTTTTGGTCGGAACAAAAAAGGGCGCCTTCATCCTCACCTCGGATGGCAAGCGCAAAAACTGGAAGGTGAGCGGACCCCACTTTGCCGGGTGGGAAATCTACCATCTCAAAGGCTCACCCGCGGACCCGAATCGCATCTACGCTTCCCAAAGCAGCGGCTGGTTCGGTCAAATCATCCAGCGCTCGGATGACGGCGGGAAATCCTGGAATACTCCCGGCAGCAGCGCCGAAGAACTGAAGAACCCGGACGGCTTTCCCAAAGGCGAGAGCAACAAGTTCGTCTATGAAGGCGACGCCGGAACGCACAAATGGTACGACGGCACGCAGCATCCATGGGAATTCAAACGGATTTGGCATATCGAGCCTTCGCTGGCCGATCCGGACACGGCTTACGCCGGCGCCGAGGACGCCGCCATTTTTCAAACGCGCGACGGCGGCGAATCCTGGAAGGAGTTGCCCGGACTGCGCAAGGCCAAAGGCCCGCTGTGGCAGCCCGGCGCGGGCGGCATGGCCGTCCATACCATTCTTTTGGACCCAAAAAACGCCGGACGCATTTATGTGGCGATTTCCGCGGCGGGCGTTTTCCGCACCGACGACGGCGGCGCTGCCTGGAAACCCGTAAATCGCGGACTCAAATCGCAGTTCGAACTGCCGGACCCGGATGCCGAAGTGGGACATTGTGTCCACCGTATCGCCATGCACCCTTCGCGTCCCAACGTCCTGTTTATGCAAAAACATTGGGACGTTATGCGCACTGATAATGCCGGCGGCAAATGGACCGAAGTCAGCGGAAATTTGCCCTCGGATTTCGGTTTTCCCATTGACGTGCATGCGCACGAGCCGGAGACGGTTTTTGTCGTCCCCATCAAAAGCGATTCCGAGCATTATCCACCGGACGGCAAATTGCGCGTCTATCGCAGCAAAACGGGAGGCAATGACTGGGAGCCGCTCACCCGCGGCCTGCCACAGAGGGATTGTTACGTCAACGTCTTGCGCGACGCGATGGCGGTGGATTCGCTTGATCCTTGCGGAATTTTCTTCGGCACCACGGGCGGCCAGATCTATGCCTCCGCAAATGGCGGAAACAGTTGGAGCGCAATTGTTCGCGATCTGCCGGCGGTCTTGTCGGTCGAAACACAGACGCTCTTATGATTCGGGTCGAGCTTCCGTTTCATTTGCGCAACCTCGCCCGAGTTTCGGGCGAGGTGCAACTGGACGTCGCCGGCCCCGTCACCATTGCTTCCATCCTCGCCGCCTTGGAAGCGCGCCATCCGGTTTTGCGAGGAACAATCCGCGACCATCAAACATTAAAACGCCGCCCGTTTATTCGATTCTTCGCGTGCAAAGAGGATTTTTCGTTGGAACCGCCCGAAACGCCTCTTCCGCCCGCCGTGGCCGAGGGCAGCGAACCTCTTCTAATCGTCGGCGCAATCGCCGGCGGCTAATACGCCTGAAATTCGCGCCGCAAAAACGCCATTTTAATTCGTAACTGCCTTGAAGATAGGGTGTAAAGCCAGGCACACGCTGGCTCCCGGCCTTCAGGATGCCTGTTACACTGAGGCAACGCGCACGCAGACGAGAGGGTCATCAGACGGTCCTGGAGCGTCAAAATGGCGCATGTAAAAATTCTTGGAAAATCCTTGCTATTTCAGAAAAAGAAGCGATGCTGTTTCAAGCCTGCTGGATAGCTTAGAGCTGCCAAAACGTGGTGAATCTTCAGGTGAACCTAGGTTCAGTGATGATTTGAAATCCGATAATCGGAAACAGTCTTGGGAGCGGCATCAAGGAGTTGTAACATCACATGAATAATAAATTGTTTGTGGGAAATCTTTCCTTCAACACGAC
>JBOHXA010000536.1:0-2088 GCA_050737335.1 Limisphaerales bacterium
GAATTTGGTAGGGCGGCGTTGCCGCGCCGCCCCGACTGCCGCCTATCCGTTCATTGAAGGTCATGCGTGCGGTGGGAATCTGGGTGATCGGTTGGGCGTGTTGCGAGGATTTAATTTGGGCCGAGCGGCAGCTCTGCCCTACCGTAATAAATCGAATGTGGTAGGGCGGCGTTGCCGCGCCGCCCAAATTTTCAATCCCCTGACCACCGAATGTCATGCACCCGTCCAAAAAGCAGCCAGTCTTCGGGTCGCGCTGCCAATCCCACGCAAAGAGCGCAGCAGCCGGTTTTCAATCCGCGAATTGACCCGAATTACCTCTTTTAGCTTTTCAGCTTTTCAGGATCATCCTGTCGAAATGCCTTTAAAACTTTTCCTGTTTCCTTTTTAATTAAATTGATGATTTCATCCTCATCCCGTCCCGCCGTCCTTGTCCCCGATGGCCGCGGCGCAAGCCGCTGGCTTTTCCCGCTTTTTCTCGCGCTCGTGACGTTCATCGCCTACATCCCCGCCTGGCACGGCGGGTTTTTGTTGAAAGATGACGAATTTATTCTCCATAATCCGAACATCAATTTTTTCCAGGGGTTGTATCGCATCTGGTTTAAAACCTCCGTCCAATATTATCCGCTCACCTACACCACCTTTTGGATCGAATACCATTTTTGGGGGCTTCACACCCTGGGTTATCACCTGGTCAACATCGGATTTCACGCCGCCGATGCCATTCTTCTTTGGTTTGTCCTGCTTCGGCTCAAAGTGCCGGGCGCATGGCTTGCCTCCGCCATTTTTGCCCTGCATCCGGTCAACGTCGAATCGGTTGCCTGGATTGTGGAACGTAAAAATACTTTGTCCGGTTTTTTCTTCCTGTTCTCAATCCTGGCCGCCCTGAAATTTTGGCTGCCCACCGAACCCCGTAGGAGTCGAGGTGACGAGACTCTGACTAAACCTGAACCAAAAAATCCTCGAATCACCGAACTAGTCAGAGACTCCGAACGTCGTCTCCTACGAACCAGTACCGGTAGGAGTCGAGGTCACGAGACTCTGACTGTCTCGGAGAACCTCCCGCAATCCTTCGGGCATTTGAAATATTATTGGCTCGCCTTCGCGCTCTTCCTCTGCGCGCTCTTCAGCAAAACCACCACGATTCCGCTGCCGGCCGTCATCCTGTTGCTGGTCTGGTGGAAACGCGGGCGGATCGCCTGGCGCGATATTTATCCGTGCATCCCCTTCGTTGTCGCCGGAATCGCCGTGGGCGCGATCACGCATCATTTCGAGCATGATCTGGGCGCCTATGGCAAGGACTTCCAATTTTCATTCACGGATCGCGTCCTTCTGGCCGCCAGAAATTTTTGGTTTTATCTCGGCAAACTGGTTTGGCCGCATCCGCTCATGTTTGTTTATCCGCGTTGGAACATTCATTCGCCCTCGCCGCTGGCCTGGCTGGCGCTGCTGGCATTTGTTCCAGCCCTGGCCCTGCTCTGGACCGCGCGAAAGGCCTGGGGCCGGCCGGTGTTCGTGGCCTTTGCCTATTTCGCGGGCCTGCTCTTTCTCATGCTCGGTTTTTTCAACATCTTTTTCTTTCTCTATTCATTCGTGAGCGATCACTTCGTTTATCTGGCCTGTATAGGCCCCATCGCTCTTTTCGCGGCCGCCCTGACCCTGGCGTTTCGTAAGGGACGAGGTGACGAGACTGTGACTACCGAAATTGGTAGGAGTCGAGGTGACGAGACTCTGACTACCGAAACCGGCACAGGTTCAGAGTCTCCTCACGTCGCCTCCTACGGTTACCTGGCCGTTTCCGCCTGTATCCTGGGCATCCTGGCCGCGCTCACCTGGAATCAAGCCCACGTTTATTCCAGCGACGTGGCGCTCTGGCGCGATACCATCGCCAAAAATCCCACGGCGTTTCTGGCCTACAATAACCTCGGCGATATTTTGCTCCACGCCGGACAACTCACTTCCGCAATCGAGCAGTACGAGAAATCCGTTGCCATCCGCCCGGACCCGGGCATTTACCACAACCTCGGCAATGCTCTTCTTTCCAAAGGGCAGCCCGCTGAGGCTTTGGCCGCTTTCCAAAAGGAATTGCGA
>JBOHXA010000537.1:0-3174 GCA_050737335.1 Limisphaerales bacterium
ATTTTGGCCTCGCGGCAAAGACCAGACTGTGAATTTGCGACTTGCGGTTCATGCGTCGCGGAAGTCCCGCTCCGCTGGATGAGGCTCTGACTATTTCGCGCCATACTCGGCAAATGTCCCGTACCGCTCGCCTGTTCCATGAACTCCTGGCTCGTGGACTGGGCAATGAGCGAAGCCGCACGATTGTTCCGCGAAGGAGTCAGAGCGGACTCATGTCCGCTGCTACAAAAGACGAGGTTCACGGCCCATGCGTGATTTGAGGATCATTGGTTGCTCCCAGGGTCGCGCGAACCAGGGCCGCTTCGGCCTGTCAACGCTCTTGCCGCGGCGAAGCAGCGCGAAGCCGGGTCAACGTTTTGACATTTCAACGGCGCCAATTTTAATCAGCGCTTCCTTCAACTCAGCGGCCGACTGATACCGTTTCGACGGTTCCGGCTGGCACGCCTTGAGAATGATTGCGTTCAGCGCCAGATACGGGGCCGGCTCCTGTGTATTCACCAGCGACGTGGCAATTTCGGGAAAGTGCGCGGCGTTGTTTCCGGTGCTAATGACATAGAGCAATATGCCCAGGCCGTAGATGTCCGCCAGCGGTGTCCCAGGCGGCTCGGGCGGCGGCGGCATGTAACCCGGTGTGCCGACGAAAGTCTTGTTTTCATTTTCCGGACGAATTTCCGCGATCAATCCTAAATCCGCCAATTTCGGTTCGCCGTTGACGAAAATGACATTACCGGGCTTGATATCGCGGTGCGTAAGCCCCGTGTTATGAAGAAATTCCAGGGCGTCGGCCAGCGCTATTCCAACGCGAATGCAATCGGCTTGCGGCAGCCTGCGGCCCGGCGAACGCGCCCGTTCGCCTCCCAAATCCCGCGGCTTATACGTTTTGGGCTCCCGCTGCCAATCGGTTGTGAGCGAATCGCCCAATTCCATGGCATAATAGAAATAGCCGTCGGATTTTTGGCTGACAAAATCCACCCGCAGCAGCCCCGGATGCTGGTCTGAAACGGGCTTGTAACGGCTGACGCCGTTGAACTCTCGTTCGTAGGGCACGGCGTCGCCGTCAAAGTTTTTCAAATAAATGACCTTCAGCGCGCGCCACTGGCCCAGGGCGGTTTTAGCCAGCCACACATTTCCGTAAGCGCCTTTTCCAAAAGGCGGCTGGAACAATTCAAATCCGGGCGTGCGCGGCAACGGTTCTTCGGCCGCGATTTCGAGTCTTCGCGCCGCCTGAAGTCTTACAGTCCCCGCCCACGCCAGCGCCACGGGAACTTGTCCCCCGGCCACAATGAGCCAGGGAAACCAATAATTCGTAAAGTAACTTGCGGACACCGCCGCCAGTGAAACCGCCGCGGCAATCCCGGCCGCGGAGACCGCCGCCGCCCAAAACTTCATCCGGCACAATCCGCCGCCAATGGCAAATCCGCTCGCAATCAAAATAAAACATTCCAGCCACGCGGGCGGGCGTCGCAGCCAGTCCCGATTCATCAGGTTCAGATATTCCGTCAGGAGAATTTCCACCCCGCCTTTTGCCACGCCGGTCCATCGGGTAAATGGGGTGCTGAATTCGTCCTGTGCGCTGCCGGGCAGGGACGTTTGCGGCTCAGAGCCGATGAACACAGTCTTATCCTGAAAATAATTTTTGGGTTCATCCAATGCGAAGCCGTAGCTCATCCGCGCCCACGGATCCTCTTGTCCGTAATAACGCAGCCAGCGTTCCTGAGGATTCCTGCTTAACACCGCTCCTGATAACCGCGCCGCCGTCCACGCCAGGGAAGGATACGGTCCTGGCGATGGAAACGGCCAATGCCGCCGCACAATGGAATAGCGGTCGGGATCGAACCAATCACGGTCCGGGTCGAGCCAGCCGACGCCCCAGTTGGTCCTTGAGGCGGCCAGGAACGGCGGCGCTGGGAGCAGCACTTCGACTCCGGCCAGGCCGGAATGCGTGACCTCCGCCTGTTTTGCCATGAGCGCGACGTTTCGGAGCCTGCGCATGGCGGCGGCCAGCGCGTTATCGTTGGCCGGGTTTCGCCGCTCGTGAAAGGAGGCGTCTATGACGACCAGGCGACAACCGTCGTCGGCCAATTTATTGAGCAATCTGGCATGCAATGCGCGGCTCCAGGGCTGGCCGCGCGACTGATGGAATTGGTCATACGCCTCATTATCCATCAGGATGAGCGCAACGTTATTGGTCACGGCCCGATTGCCAAAGCGAAATAAGTAATCGTAGCTGGCATTGATCCAAGGCCCTCCCAGCGGCATTTCCCAGAGCAAAAGGCCGCAAAGCGCCGCCAAAGCCCCGCCCAGAGCGGGCCAAATGAGGTCCTTTTTGGCAATTTTTCCCTTCACTTTTCGCGTTTCCAATTGTATTTTAAGGTAGAATACGGCGGGTAGGAAATCGCATTTTTCTAAAAAAGAATGAAAGATTTCTCCCGTTAGTACGTATAAATAGCGTCACCCGGACGAGCCAGTCCGGGAGAGAGAAGCAACTGTGCTGTTTTTGTTCTGAAGGTGAACGCGGAGAACGACAGCGAAACCGTAAAAACCTTTAATATAGAATGAGATCCCCATGAAAAAGTCCTTGTCTATTGCCATCGCCATTGCTGCCATTGCTGGAAATACCGCTTTATCCCAAGTCACCGGTCTGAACGCCGGCGCAGGCATGCAGTCCTTTCCAGTTCCGCAGCCGCAATATCCCTTCATCATTCTTCAGCCGAATGACCAATGCCTTCCAATCGGCTCCGATGTCACCTTCACCGTCACGGCGCTGAATGCCGATGGGTATCAATGGCTGCGCAATGGAAACGCCATGGAAGACGCCACCAATAGCACACTCGTCATCCAAAACGCAGGCATCCAGAACGTGAGTTATTATTCCTGCGACGTTTTTAATGGCATGCAATCCATTCCGACTCGATCGGCTTTGCTCCAGGTGTACACCAATTGGATTGACCCGAAAACGGGTGTGGATCCCATGGTCGTGTACAGTTTTCCGTACCCGGGCGGAGGCGGAAAGCGAAACACTTGTCCTGGACCCTATAAAGGTTACGCTACGTACGCACCGGGCACGAATACCTGGGGTTGGCCGATTGATACCAGCAGCAATAATACTGTTTTTACTGCCACGGACACTAACCGGACGGATACGAAAATCGAATACTGTGGGATGTATGGAGA
>JBOHXA010000538.1:0-1102 GCA_050737335.1 Limisphaerales bacterium
ACAAAACCGCATTACCCCAAATTACCATCGTGCTCGTGGAAGATGATCAGAAGACCCGCAAAACCCTTGCCGAATTGATCGGAGAGGAAGACCGTGTCCGTTGCGTGGGCGTTTATCCGGATGGAGAAACCGCAGTCAGGGAAATTCCGCAGGTCAAACCCGAAGTGGCGCTGATAGACATCAATTTACCCGGCATCAGCGGCATCGAGTGCGTTCAACAACTCAAGAAAGCCCTTCCCAAATTGCAGGTGCTGATGCTGACCAAATATGAGGAGAGCGACCTGATTTTCAGCAGCCTCCGGGCCGGGGCGAGCGGTTACCTCCTCAAGAAAATGCTGACCGTGGAATTAATTTCGGCCATTGAACAGGTCTATGCCGGGGGCGCGCCCATGACCATGCAAATTGCGCGAAAAGTGGTGGACCATTTTAACCAGATCAAATCACCGGCCGCGGACCTCGAAAAATTAACGCCTCGTGAACACGAGGTGCTGGCCCTGTTGGCAAAAGGATTTCTCTACAAGGAAATCAGCGACCAGCTTGGCATAAGTCTCCACACCTTTCGCACTCACCAGCGCGCCATTTATGAAAAACTTCACGTGCATTCGCGAACGGAAGCAACCGTCAAATACTTTGGCTATGAGTGATGCTTTGACATGCGCGCCTGCCGCCGCCCGGATGCCGATAATGGACTCACGCCGACAGCTGCCTTTTCAGCAATTCGATCGCCTGGCGCGCCGTTATTTCTTTAAATTTTTTGCGACCATACGGGTTTGATTTGCGTTGGACGATCGAGCCGAACCTCCCGGCCGCCGCGATGAATACGGTTCCAGTCGGTTTGAGTTTGGTCCCGCCGGTCGGCCCGGCAATACCAGTCACGGCGACGGCATAATCCGTTCCAAACTGTTTTCGGGCGCCATCGGCCATTTCCGCCGCCACCTCACGACTCACCGCGCCATGGAGCTTTAACGTCCCGTCCCGGACTTTCAAAAACTTTTTCTTGGCGTAGTTGCTGTAAGCCACGATGCCGCCCATGAAGATTTTGGAGGCGCCGGGCACATTCGTGATTTGGTTGGCAATGAAACCGCCGGTGCAGGATTCGGCC
>JBOHXA010000539.1:0-3324 GCA_050737335.1 Limisphaerales bacterium
GGCTATGACAGCGGCGATATCTATGAATATATGCCGAATGGATCGGAAAGCACGTTCGCTTCCGGCATGGATTATCCTACCGCAATGGCGATTAGCAGCGCCGGGGACGTTTTCGTGGCGAATTCCGCCAATAACGCCAGCCTGACGTCGGGCAGCATCACCGAATTTACACCGGGCGGATCGAAAAGCACTTTTGCCTCGGGGATTGATCCCCAGGGATTGGCCTTTAACAGCGCCGGTGATCTATTCGAGTCGGACTACAACAGCGGCAATATTTACGAATTCACCCCCGGAGGCGTGCGAAGCACTTTTGCCACGGGCTTCTCATTTCCCCTTGCCATGACTTTCAATAGCTCAGGCGATTTATTTGTGGGAAATGGATACGGTGATGGCAGCGGAGCCATCACTGAGATTTCGCCGAATGGTACGGAGAGCACGCTTGCCACCGGATTGAACTTTCCCAACGGACTCGCATTTAACGGCGCGGGTGACTTGTTTGTGAGCAGCGCGGACGGTGGGACGATTTATCAATACACTCCGGGCGGTGTGCAAAGCACCTTTGCCACCGTGGACAGCGGTGGCCTTGAAGGTTTGGCATTTGATAGCGCCGGCAATTTATTTGTGGCGAACCCGGGAAATTCCATCATTGAAATTACTCCCGGCGGCGTGCAAAGCACCTTTGCCAAAGGGTCAGTTCTCTTTGATCAATTGGCGTTTCAACCCGTTCCTGAACCGTCGGTTTATGCATTACTTGGCATTGGAGCCGTGGGCCTGCTTGTCTTTTGGCGTCGGAGCCGGCGTTCATTCTGTTCCTTATAATTCGGATTTGGGCCAACTTAAGGAAATTGCGAGCGTGTTGCGCCTGAAACCGAGCGCGGAGCCGGCATCGCCGTTTTGAATCAGGCGTTCGCCATCGGTGGATCGTCAGCCAAAGGCCGTTGCAATCGCCCCGGCGTGCTTTGCCGATGCCCCGCTGAAACTCGTTCACAACAAGCACGGCAGCGCGGGAAACACCGCCTCCCAGGCTCATTGGTGGGAAAATCCGGATGTTTTCGCTGATGAAAACCGAAAGCTGAAAAGTTCCATTTCCTTTTCGCTGTTTCGTTTTACATTGTCTGCGTGAGTTTTGTTGTCGAATTTAAGTCATTGGCGCCGGACACTATTGTCCAGCGCGCGATCGGCGCTTCACCGGCGGACGTCCAGGCGGCCGTGGCAAAAGGCAAATTGTCGTTGAACGATTTTGCCGCCCTGATTTCCCCGGCGGCATCGGGTTTCCTGGGCGAGCTTTCGATTCGTTCCAGGCGTTTGACGGTTCAGCGTTTTGGAAAGGTGATTCGGCTGTTTGCTCCGCTCTACGTTTCCAATGAATGCATCAATAACTGCTCCTACTGCGGCTTTTCGCGGGATAATCCAATCCTGCGAGTGACCCTGTCCCAGGAGGAAGTCCGGCGCGAGGCCCGCGCGTTGCTGGAGCAGGGGTTTCGAAATGTTCTGCTGGTGGCTGGTGAACATCCCAAATTTGTTTCCAACAATTACCTGCGCGATTGCGTGGCGACGTTGCGTGAAAGCATTCCATCAGTTTCACTGGAAGTGGCGCCAATGGAAACCGAAGTGTATCGTCCGCTTGTTACCGCCGGTGCCGATGGCCTGGTCGTTTATCAGGAGACCTACGATCGAAAAGTTTATGCGCGGGTGCATACCGCCGGTCCAAAGAAAAATTTCGATTGGCGGCTGGAAACGCCTGAGCGCGCCTACGCCGCCGGTTTTCGGCGCCTGGGAATCAGCGCGTTATACGGCCTTGCGGATTGGCGTTACGAGGCGGTCTGTGTCGCCGCCCACGCCGCGTATTTGTTGCGTCACTGCTGGAAGGCCCAACTTACGATTTCACTTCCGCGTTTGCGCCCCTGCGCCGGCGAATTTCAGCCGTTGACGCAAATGTCCGACCGCGATCTGGCGCAATTGATTTGCGCGTTCCGACTCATGTTTCCCGACGTCGGGCTTGTCCTGTCCACGCGGGAGACGGCCCGGTTGCGCGATGGAATGGTTCCGCTGGGCATCACGCTCATGAGCGCGGGCAGCCATACCGAGCCTGGGGGTTACACCGGCGCCGGCCGCGAAAAGCTGCACCGAACCGTGCGCGGCAGAAACGTCGAGGCGTCCCCGTCAAATTGTGCGGATGGCAATGGCGCCGGCGAATGGGCCGATGAAACCCGCCACGCCACGGGCGCGACCGCGCAATTCGAAGTCTCGGACGACCGCTCGCCCGCGGACGTTTCCAGCAGACTCCAGACACTTGGCTATGAGCCGGTCTGGAAAGACTGGGATGCCGCTCTTTCCCGACAATCCTGACGCTTTCTCTTTTGTGAAAACCGCTTCGGTCACCGCCAACGGAAAATCCGTGCAGGCAAGCCTTCCCTGTTCGCTTGAGGAATTTCTGGTGGCCCAAAAGCTTTTGCCGCGAAGCGTCGTTGTCGAGCATAACGGAAATGCCGTCGCGCCGTCGGAATTTTCCAAACGACAGTTAATGTCAGGTGACCGGCTGGAAATTGTAAAAATCGTGGCTGGGGGATGATCTCTGAAAAGCTAAAAAGCTGAAAAGCTAAAAGGCTGGAAATACCGGCGAATCCCTCCCTGATACGGCCGGGGCTCAGTTTTACGGAGAGTCGCCCATATCAAGCCCAGCGGGCCGACAATATTTGTAGAACCAAACAAAAAAGGAGTTTTCAAGCTCCGCCCAGGAGCGGCATAGTCTGCCTCCGCTCCGACCACGGTGATAGCGAATAAGGTCGCGCCTCCGGCGCTGGGATATTTTTATTGTTTGTCTTTTTTACAAATATCGCGGACCTACGGGCCTTGCGGAATTATTCCTACAATCGAACCGATACGGAAACTTTAACCGTAAAGAACGCAAAGAACACAAATCGGATTTTCGATCCGCGAATGAACGCGAATTATTTTGAACACCCCAAATCCCTCCCTGGTCGGGTTTCTGTGTGAAGCGCGAGGCCGCGAACGTCCAGCCGGTTTGGGCTGAAAATATATGTGGACCAAACAAAAAATCAGTTTTCAAGCTCCGGCAGGAGCGGCGTCGTCTGCCTCTGTTTCGACCGTGGGCGACCGCGGAGGATGTCGACTGTCGCGCAGAAAGGTGCGACTTGTGATGGACAACCGTACAGCGGGTTGTCCCTCGCTCCTGCCGCAATATTTGCTGGATAAAAGGCGAGACGCGCTTCCGATTCCTCATGATTGGGAAGAAGTTTCCGCGCGCAACCATGCCTCGCTTTCGATGGAACGTCCTCCGCGCCCAAATCCGGACTGCCGAAG
>JBOHXA010000540.1:0-1688 GCA_050737335.1 Limisphaerales bacterium
ACCGGCGTTGCCGGGAAGAATCAAACCAAATAATCCTTCAAAAGAGCCATTACGATTTACTGAGTTGAGCATCGGCAAGTTATGAAAAACAACGCAAAACGAATTGATGAAACATTTGATCAAGGGGGCGGCATCCTGCGATTAATCCCGGTATTTGTCCCGCGCCGCTTCAGCAAGGCGGGGCGGCGGCTGCGGCTGCATCCGGATGATTACTACGCCCTTGGGACGAAGCGCGGCTCGATCAAGGAACGCTGGTTTTCATCGGTCATCCCGGCAATGAACGGCGACCTGGCCCCGGCGGACGAGGGCATGAGCTACGTCCTTCCCTTCAGCAACAAACTGGCTGAAAAATTTTCCCTGAAGGAGGCGGTGGACCAATTGAAGGACAAAATGGTCGGCAGGGAACTCATGAAGAAACACGGCGGCTGGCCGATGTACTCAAAGTTTTTCGATTATCTGGCGCCATTGTTTCACCATCTGCACCTGAGCTTTGACGATGCGGCGCGGGTCGGACGATTGGGCAAGCCGGAAGCCTATTATTTTCCGCCCGAAATGAATAATTATCCGGGCGAATTTCCGGTCACTTATTTTGGTTTTGACCCGGATACGACAAAGGAAATCGTGCGTGAACGGCTTTTGATGTTTGAGAAGGGCGACAACCGAATCACCGAATTGTCCCGAGGCTACCGGATCGAATTGGGCACGGGCTGGTACACGCCCCCGGGAGTGGTCCACGCCCCCGGCTCGGTTTTAACGTACGAACCGCAATGGAACAGCGATGTCAATTCGGTCTATGAAAATATCACTTCAAATGAAATATATCCGTACGAATTTCTGGTGGAGAATTGTCCTGAGGCCAAGAAACGCAACATTGACTATGTGATGAGCCTGATGGACTGGGAAAAGAACGTTGATCCCGACTACAAGAAACATTTTTTCCGCAAGCCAATGGCGTGCAAGCATTCCGACAAGCGGCACGCGGAGAAATGGGTCATTTACGCCAACGACTACGTTTCGGCCAAAGAGTTGACGATCCAGCCGGGCCAGACCGTGACAGTCAAGGATGGCGCGGCTTACGGCTGTATCATAATTCAGGGGCACGGCAAGTTCGGGGTCTATGACGCGGAAGCGTCGGTGGTACTGCGTTTCGGCCAGGCTTCCAATGACGAATACTTCGTGAGCGAAGCGGCCGCCAAAGACGGGGTGACAATATCAAATCACAGCCAGTTCCAGCCGATGGTAATCTTGAAGCATTTTGGGCCGAACCATCCGGACATGCCGAAGAAGACGGCGGCATAAATGAGTTCGTATGAGCGCAAAGTCGCGAAGATTCGAGGTTATGAACATTATTAAAGCCGCCGCCTGTTCGCTTGCCGGTATTGGATTATTGCTGGCTAATTGTCCTTCATCGGCGCAGGGTTTAAATTCGGCAGGGTCAGAAAAGTTTCAATCCATCGCCCTCGCCCCGGGCGCGGCAAAATCACAACAAAAGATTCTCGTGCGAGACGGCGTTCCTTTCATCGGCGGCAGTCTACGCTTTTCGAATGGCCCGGCAGAAGTGACTGTTGGAGGCGCGGCCAAACGCATTTATCTTTTGGGCATGGCGGAAGACGCGCGCATCCGCTGTTGGGCTGACCCGACCAATCATTCCGTACGATTCTTTGTCGGGGATCATTTGGGCCAAATTC
>JBOHXA010000541.1:0-38333 GCA_050737335.1 Limisphaerales bacterium
AAATCCCTGTATAGGCGATGGTCTATTTCGATATGGGATTCAGAAAATGCTTGTCATGGTCACTCTCTAAAATCAGATGAGCATAACGCCCGTTCAACTCATCTTGGATTTCTTTGGATAAGTTTGGCATCGTGGCAACGTCATACTTTATGGGCTTCCGCTCCTGAATGAGTTTGAGAAAGCGCGCGCCACAATCAGGCATGTGAATGCTTGCTTCTTCAAAATCTCCGGTCGGAGCTGATTTAACAAGAATGGTAATGGTATTCATGCAATCGGCAGGCAGAGTGCACTTGCCTCAAGGCGGACGTCCGGTCTAAAGTCTGGCCGATGAATCGGGCAAAAAAGGTTCAAATGATTGTTGCGGCCCTGCTGCCTTGGTATAGGGCCAATGCCAGGGACTTGCCATGGAGGCGGACGCGCGATCCGTATGCGATTTGGGTTTCGGAAATCATGCTGCAACAGACGCAGGTGAAAACGGTCCTGCCCTTCTGGGAACGCTGGATGCGCGAGTTTCCGACGATTGAATCGGCCGCGCGCGCGCGTTCGGAAAAAATCCATAAACTTTGGGAAGGCCTCGGTTACTACACCCGCGTCCGCAATCTGCAAAAGGCCGCGCGCGTGATTCAGCGGGAGCATAACGGCAAGTTCCCGAAACGGTTTGAAGATATTCTGGCCCTGCCGGGCATTGGCCGTTACACGGCCGGCGCCATTGCCAGCATCGCTTTTAACCAGCCCGCCCCGATTTTGGACGGGAATGTCATGCGCGTTTTGACGCGCCTTTTCGGAATCACGAGCAACCCGCATGAAAAGAAAACGAATCACCGGCTTTGGCGAATTGCTGAAGAACTGGTCCTTCATTCAAAGCAAACGTTTAAAAATTCCAGATCGCCGTGCTCGCGCTTGAATCAATCGCTGATTGAACTGGGCGCGCTCGTCTGCGCGCCGCGAAATCCGCGATGCGGTCCGTGCCCGGTAAGAAGGCTGTGCATCGCGCGCAAGACAAATCGGGTGAACGAATTGCCGAACCTGGGCAAACGCGAACAACCAACGGCGCGAACCTTTGCCGCCTTCCTCATCGAGCGCAACGGCCATTTTCTCGCCCGGCGGCGGCCAGCCGGCGTTGTGAACAGCCATTTATGGGAATTCCCCAATGTGGAAATTGTCAGCCAAAACCGGAACAGACCGGGAACGGCCAATGGAAAACATCGAAATAGCTTCGACCGTTACGCCATCGCGGCGAAGGGATTGGGCGTCGAGTTTTGCGATGCCAGGCCGCTATGCACCGTTAAACATTCCATCACGCGATATCGGATGACTCTCGAAGCTTTCCGGGCGCAATTGAAAGAAGCGCCGGAAAATACTGACGCGGTTTGGGTGCCGCGGGCGCGGCTGGATTCCCTGCCCTTTACAAGCGCGCATCGCAAAGTTGCCAATCGGCTGCTGTCGCGCGTGGGTTTGGCTCAGCGATCTGGCATCGTCACTGATTGACTTGCGTTGTTCGAGGAATTTGGAAGCTTGATTCCTCCAATTTTTTGCGCCTTTTCAATCCACGGCAGAAGTTCTTTTTTAAGATCAGGCTCCCGCCGAATGGCGTTTTGCCAATCGGCTATCGCCTGTGCGTAATCTTTTGCAATAAAATCAAGCATTCCCTGGTCGTGGAGGAAGGACGTGGAACCTGGTTTGAATAATTGGGTCGCCTTTTTGCAGTCTTCGACGGCACCCGAGAGGTCTCCCATCTTATATCGCGCCCATCCCCTTGTTCCGTATGCGTAGCCAAAATTGGGATCGAGTTGAATTGAACGCGTTGCATCGGCAATCGAAGATCCAAAGTCACTTTTCAGGAATTCTGCCCAGCCGCGATCATTGTAATACACTGAATTTGTCGGGCTTAGATCAATCGCCTTGTCGAAATCCGAAAGGGCCCCATCCATGTTACCGTCCTTTTCCTTTACGATCGCTCGATGGAAGTAACCGAATGACGGGTCGTTGCCCAACTGGATGCCGTGCGTCATGGATACAATCGCCTCATCGTAGTTTGAAAGCTCGCAATCCAGAATTCCCATTTCGTAAAACGCGTATGAATTTGTCGGTTTTAGCCGGGGCGCGTGCAGTTGCACGTAATCCGCAATGGCTGCCCCGACGTTTCCCTCGCCAATCTCGGTTAGCCCACGTTCAATAAATGCGTAACAATCATTCGAGTTTATCTCAATCGCCCGATTGCAATCTGAGATTGCTTTGTTGTATTGACATAATCCCCGCTCGGCCATCGCTCGATCGACGTACCCGGGAGAGAACTCCGGATCCATTTTTATGACCCGGGTAAAGCACCTCATCGCCCCGCCCCAATCGTCCACTCTAAGAAATTTCCGGCCTTGTTCAAACGTAGTTTCAGTCCGGTTCTCGCTCACAATCCAGGACAACCATAGAATGCCGCCAAACAAGAGCAGGAAAAAGACGGCTGACCAAATTGAACTTCTTCCATTGGCCGTATTTGCGAAACCGGATGTTTTCAATTTACAAGCTGTGATAGCGCTGAAGGGTCCAGTGAATTGAAGGCACGACAGCCATGAGATTACAGCCGGCATGAGCCGCTATCGCCGGGCCAATTGCGTTCCACTTTAAACGACACCACAAAAATGCAAGTGCCGCCACAATAAATGGGACAATTTCAAACGGAGCCTCAATGTAATACGGGAAGTGGAATGCAACAAATATGGCGGTCGTGATTGTCGCCGCGGAAAGCGGTCCCAGTGATCTTCTGCACCCGCCATAAAGAACGCTTCTGAACATCATCTCTTCTGAAACTGGCGCCAGAAAGACAATCGCCGCGACCGCAGCCAGTTGCTGAACTCCGGGGCTGATGAGCCAATTGTTCAACGGCTCGATCTTCTGAAGCGTATGTATCGGATAAGGATTATACATCCTATCCAGTAATAAAGATCCAAGACCGAGAAACGAACCGATGACCAGGCCTTTCAAAACGCCATCCAACGGACCGGCAGACCAAGCGAGACCTGCCGGCCCCATACTCTTTAATTCTTTCGGTATCAGAAAACGGACCATGGCAACCGTTACGGCGATGCCAATTATCGGGAAGAGGCACTCCCCCAGAGGCTCCAGCTTTGCGCCGCCAATCGCCTGAAGCAGGGCGGCAAGCAGAACTTGCGCGATAACGCTCGTCAAGAAGATCATCGTAGCCGATGACCCATTCAACGTCTTCTCGCATTTGATTTCTCCTTCTGCTGTTTCCATTACGGCGCCCATGATGGCAACGGCGGAAGCCACTGATTCGGCGGTTGCGGATTAGGGTCTTTTTCTGGCGGTACGAGAGGGGGATTGTTCTGTGAGCATGGAGAGCAACCCTCTTGAGGCGGAGGAGGAAGAAGCGGCAACGGCCCCGGGTTTGGCTGCGGCCAATTGCTCGAAATGGAGTGGAATCCCCGCTCCGGGTACCCAGGTTCAGCCCGTGAGATAAATCCCTTGTCCAGCGATGATCTCATGGACGGAGTCGTACCATAACTGAACCGCTCATGCAAGGGTGGGTTGGTTTCTCACCTCTCGGGGCCCGACTGCCAGTTCTCATGTTATCTACGGAGTTCAATTCATGGCCGACCGATTCAAGTATCAACGATTGCGATCTCCCTTTTCGGCTAGCGAACGTCAATCTTCACCCGTCCCGATCTGAGGCCCGGCGAACTGGCTTCCAGGGTAATGCCGCCGGGCTGGGCGCCGCGGACGATTGCCAGGGCCAGGCCGTGAAACGCCTTGCGGTCTGGAGAGGGAAACGAAGTCAAATCGGTCGCGTCGCCGTTATCGGTAGCGACGATCTTTCCCGGACCCGAAAGCCGAAAGTGAATGAGATTGTCGGCCTGGGGCACTACCAGGCCATGTTTGTCTTCCACCATGAGGGTTACAAAGGACAACCGCCGGCCATTGGCGTCTATGGTCCGATTTTCGGCGCTGAGCACGAGTTTGGCTGCCGGGCCGGTGGTTCGCACAATATCAGTGGCCCATCGCCGGCCCCTCTTATACGCAACGACTTTGAGTTCACCGGGTTTATATGTGACGTCGTTCCACTTAAGGCGATATTCAAACGGGCCTTTGGTTCGCCGTCCGAGGGAACGGCCATTGAGAAACAATTCGGCTTCATCACCGGAGGTATAAACATAGACCGGAGTGATTTGGCCTTTGCGCCCGGGCCAGTTCCAGCACTGAGGCACGATATGTGCCATGGGGAAATCAGGGCGCCAGCGGGATTGGTACAGGTAGAAGCGGTCTTTCTTAAATCCGGCCAAATCCACGATGCCAAAATAGGAACTGCGGGACGGAGCATTGGATTCGTAGAAAGGGGTTGGCTCGCCCAGATAGTCAAAGCCGGTCCAGACGAATTGGCCGGCGACGAAGGGATTGGCGTCCTGACCGGCAAACTCGGCATCCGGAGTAGTCGCCCAGCGCGGAGCCGAGAGGTCATAGGAACTTACCTGGAAATCCCGTTCGCCATCGTCCTGGTTTGTGTTGACAGGATAGAAGTATTCTCCGCGCGAACTGATGGTCGAGGCGGTCTCACTGCCGAAAATCGGCAGGCCGGGATTGGCCTGATGCACGGCCGCATATTTGAAGGGTTTGTAATTGTATCCGAAAACGTCCAGGTTCGTTTGAAATCCGTCGAAGCCGGACTCTATACGGTCGCAGGCGGCGGTCGTGGGGCGGGTTGGATCCTCCTCGTGCGCAATGCGGGTCAATTCAGCGGCGATGCGCGGTCCGCGCGACGTGCCCTGGTCGGGCACTTCGTTGCCGATGCTCCAAAGGATGATGCAGGGATGATTGCGGTCGCGCCGCAACTCGGCGCGCCAGTCTCTTTCATGCCAATCCTTGAAGAGCAGATGGTAATCGTTGGGCCGTTTGCCCTTTCTCCAACAATCGAATGATTCGTCCATGACGAGCATTCCCATCCGGTCGCACAAATCCAAAAGTTCCGGCGCCGGCGGGTTATGGGCGGTTCGGATGGCGTTGCAGCCCATGTCTTTGAGGATTTCGATCTGGCGCTGCAACGCTGAAGCGTTCACGGCTGTGCCGAGCGCCCCAAGGTCTGAATGATCGCAAACTCCGTTGATGTGAACGTGCCTGCCATTCAGGAAAAATCCCTTGTCCGCGTCGAAGCGGATCGTTCGAATGCCAAAGGGCGTTTGATACGTATCCATGCGGCGTCCGTCCTGTTCAATGCTCGTTACGACAACGTACCGTTGCGGATGGTCGAGGGACCACAAGTCCGGCTCGTCAACGCGCAGTTGACTCTCGAATGCGCCCGACTGCCGCGCCGCGACCATTAAATTGTCCGACGTGATTGAAGCAACCCGGCCGCCAATTTCTCCGTTTGCTTTCAATTCGTAGATCACATTTTTTGCGGAGAGGAGAGCATCGGAACGACTGTCATTGTCCACGGTGAAACGCACGTTCATCGTCGCGGCATCGGATTTGACTTCGGGCGTGGTGACGTAGGTTCCCCAATGGGCAATGTGTATGGGCGCGGTTTTTACGAGCCAAACATTGCGATAGATGCCGCCGCCCGGATACCAGCGCGACGATTTTTTGGGATTGTCCAGGCGAATGGCCATGACATTCGGGCCGCCGAAATTGATATACGGCGTCAGATCCAGTTCCCACGAAGCGTAGCCGTAAGGCCAGCCACCCACATAATGGCCGTTGAGCCAGACGTTGGCGTAAGACATCGCGCCGTCCACGTCCAAATAAATGCGCCGGCCCTGGTCCGAGATGGGCATGTCAAAATGTTTTCGATACCAGCCCACGCCATACCAAGGCAGTTTTCCCGTCTCACCCGGATATTTGATGTTGAACGGGCCTTCAATCCCCCAATCATGAGGAAGGGTTACCGAACGCCAGGCCGAGTCGCGAAAATTGATCTGCACGTAGGCCACGTCGGCGCCCAGGTTATTTCCCGGGCGGGCAACGGGGTTGCCATCCTTCACAAAGGCGTTGGCCGTGGAGAGGACCCAGGATTTAATGTTCGTATAGCTCAATTCATCACCGATGCCCGGGGGATCGTTTTTGGTGAAGAGCCAGTCCGAGTCAAAAGACAAACGCTCGCGGTTGGGTGGCGCCGCGACCGCAACGGAACAGGGTAATGTTGTCATTAAAGTGAGGGCCATAAAGGCCGCACACCGTGAAACATTTCTCCAAGAACCGTTCGTGCGTTGACGTTGGGGACCTTCGTGTGATCCGGGATGCGTCTTGTTGCTAGCCCTCATAATATGATTCAAAGATTACCGGCGCTTTATAGCATGACGGTGACTGTGAACCAAACGCATTCTTTTGCCGAGATTTTTCTTCCCTCACAAATGTGTGGTTTTGGAGCGGGAAGCGAGATTTCAGGTGTCACGTTCAGAGGGGCTGTATAACATTGCAAGCATGAGCCTGCGGTTCGTTTTTTCACTCCGCTGCGGCTTCGCAGCCGGTCTGATGATTTTTCCCCTCATCCGCGCCGGGGGCAAAACGCTTGCGTTGCCCTTGCCGGTGACAAATGTTGTCCAGGTATCCAGGTTCAGTTCCCAAAACGCCGACACAGCCTATTCCATCCATTTAGAGGGAACCGTTTTATGGGCGAATTCGGCGGAGGGAAAATTTGTATTGCAAGACGCTTCCGGCGCGGAAGAATTGCAAATGAATTTGCGCGGCCGCGTTCTTCAGCCGGGGCAACTCATACTCGTGAGCGGTGACACCACTATAACGACGCGGGCAGGGGGATTTCAATTGGGTGTCATAGGCCCGGTTGTGGACGACGACGGCATACATACCAACACCGAAAAATCCGGTTCGGCATACCTTCATGCCGGATGCCATCCCCTTAGCCTCGACTGGTTCAATGGTCCCGAAAAGTACGGGTTAAAAGTCGAGTATCAAGGGCCGGGGCTGGCGCGCCAAAAAATTCCCGATAGCGCGCTTTTTCGCGAGAAGGCCAATGCCGCAACCGTTCATGGTTTTGCGTCAGGATTGAACTATGCCTGTTATCGGGTGGACGGAGAAGTCCTGCCGGATTTCAGCCAATTACGCGCTGTGAAAGCCGGCACGGTTTCGAATTTTGACCTCAGCGTTATGGTCCAACCGGAACATATAGGGTTGGGATTTACCGGTTATCTCGATGTCCCGCGCGATGGACTTTATACGTTTTACCTGACGTCCGACGACGGCAGCCGGCTATTCATTGACGAATCGTGTCCGGTTATTGAGGTGATTGGCGCGAGAAATTTGGCTGAACCCAAATTCATGGATATCGGCCAGGTCCTGAATCCGAGCCCCGGCCTCGACCAGACTCGCGCGCGCCTGTCCGGCTATGGCGCGACGCCTCAGTTCCAACAAGAGGATTATCAACGCGTGGAAGTTCAGGGCATGGTAACCTTTGCCAGCCAGCGCGGGAACGCCTGGGAACTTGAATTGACTTCCGAAACGGGGCGTTTGCGATTGGAATTCGATCAGAATCCTGGATTTTCAGGGGCGGGTCTATTGAACAATTGGGTGGACGTCGTTGGTCTATGTCAAAACGCCTATGATGCCGGGGGTGAAAAGGTGGGCGGGGTTCTTTTGGTTTCCGGCCCTGACTCCATTCGAATCCTGAAATCATCCCGATCGGCGATTAGCGAAAGCGGAAGGGCCGTGCTTCCGGTTTTAACGACGGCCGGCCAGGTCCACCAACTGAGCCGCGACGAGGCACAACGCGGGTATCCCGTGAAAATTCATGGCGTGGTTACCTGTGTGTTGCCGGAGCGGCAGGCTTTTACCGTCCAGGACAGCACCCGGGGAATTTATGTGGTGGACTCTTCCGAGAGCCGTTCAGTGGTTCCGACCATTGGCGAATATCTGGAAATCGAGGGCAAGTCAGATCCGAGCCTTTTCGCGCCCATTATAGATGCCCGTCGCGTGAGGGACCTCGGCGCCGGGTGCCTGCCACAGCCCGTGCAACCGACCTGGGATCGGCTGATGAACGGCAGTTTGGATGCGCAATATGTCGAATTGCAGGGTGTCATCACGACCATTGATACAAACGGCGTCACGCTTTTTACGGGTTATGGGCGCCTGCGCGTGGACCTTAGAGTGGCTGGGATGAAACCCGCCCAGTTGGAACGTTACGAGGACGCAGTCATTCGGATCAGGGGCTGTTTATTTGCCTCCTGGGATTACGTGACACACATGGTAAAAGTGGGTGACGTGCGTCTTTACGGCGCGGCGATTTCTGTGGATCAACCCGCGCCGCTCGATATGTTTTCGTTGCCTCTGAAGAGGGTTTCAGACTTGCTGGAATTCAACCCGCGCGCCAGCGTCTTCGAACGTGTGAAGGTTGCGGGAATCATCATATACGCGCGACCGCCTCAATACTACCTCATTGACGGGCAGAACGGTTTGCAATTCGTTTTGAAAAAGCCGTCGCCGAAGCTGCGTGAAGGCGAGAAGGTGGAGATCGTCGGTTTTCCCGGCTTGAGCGGCCTCTCCCCGCTGTTGCAGGAAGCGGTGGCGCGCAAAACAGGGGCCGCGCCGCTTCCAACGGCGAAGAAACTGGATGGTGAAAACCTAATCAACGGGGACTATGACGCGACCCGGGTGCAAATTGAAGGAATCCTGGACAGTATCAGGCAGACGTCTGCGGGAGAAGCCTTGGAAATGTCCACCGCCAGCCACAATTTTACGGCGCTGCTCAATGGCAGGGACAATTTCGCACATTCACCGGCGCCCGGCAGCCGACTGGCGTTGGAGGGCGTCTATGTTGGCGAAGGAGGAAACCGCGCGTTGGGACAGGACATTACTTCTTTTGAATTGTTATTGGCGTCGCCCGCGGATATCAAGATCCTTGCGTCGCCGCCTTGGTGGACGTCGAAACGTTTATTGGTCATTACCAGCGGACTGGCGTGCGTGCTGGCGGCGGCGTTTTTATGGATCACTCTCCTGCATAAACAGGTGGACCAGCGAACCGCTGAACTGGCTGTCCAAATCCGGCAACGCGAAAACGTGGAGCATCAGCGGGCGATGGAACAGGAGCGAACGCGCATCGCCCAGGATTTGCACGACGAACTTGGATCGGGCATCACCGAAATCAGCATGCTGGTCTCGCGGACAAAGCTTAGCGGCGCACCCGAGGAAAAACGGCATCAGTACCTCGATCTGGTCCGTGAAAAAGCCCGTGAACTGGTTACCGTTTTGGATGAAATTGTCTGGGCCATGAATCCCAGGCATGATTCACTTGCGTCTCTGGTCAGTTATTTTAGCATTTACGCGGACCGCTTTTTAGGCCTGGCAAATATTGCCTGGCAGCTCGAAAATTCCTCCGGCACGGCCAATCCGATGGTCCAATCCCAATGCCGGCACCAGTTGTTTTTGGCATTCAAGGAAGCCCTGACCAATGTCGTGCGCCACGCGGGGGCATCTCAGGTGCTGCTGCACGTTGGCGCGCAAAATGGAGATTTATGGCTGTCGGTAACTGACAACGGCCGCGGATTTTCAATGCCGGTCCCGAGTGAAGCGATGGATGGCGTGGCGAACATGCGCGCTCGCATTGAGAAATTGGGGGGCCGGTTCGAGATCACAGGCGGTCCCGGCCGCGGAACAACCGTCCGCTTTTGCGTGCCTCTTCATTCATGACCAAAATCGCCATCGTCGAAGATAATGAAGTCATTCGTGAAAGCCTCATGGAGTTTGTGCAGGCGGACCCGGAATGCCGCTGTGTCTGCGCCTGCGCCACGGCCGAGGAAGCTCTTAAAATCATTCCCAAATATGAGCCTGAAATTGTGCTCATGGACATTCAATTGCCCAACATGTCCGGCATTGATTGCATCTCCCAACTCAAACGGCTGTTGCCTTCCGTGCAGATCATCATGGTCACGGTTTATGAAGATACCGAGCGCATCTTCAAGGCCTTGCGCATGGGCGCCTGCGGCTATCTATTGAAACGTTGCAGCCCGGAGGAACTGATGGCGGCCATTCGCGAGGTCCGCCAGGGTGGCGCCCCCATGTCTCGGGAAATCGCCCGCAAAGTCATTGTGTCATTTCAGGAACCCGTCAAGGCAGCCGCCGAAGTGGAAGACCTGTCCCCGCGCGAACTGGAAATATTGGAATTGCTGGCCGGGGGTTACCCCAACAAGACTATCGCGGACCGTCTGGGCCTTACGGACGGCACCGTTCGGTGGCATTTGCGGCATGTGTACCATAAGCTGCACGTGCGATCGCGAACCGAGGCCGCGCTGAAATTCAGGACAGCCAAGACGGGGTGATTAGCCATCGAGCCATTCTTGCAATAAATTGAGATGCGCTGTCGTTTTTCACCGTTTTATCTTGACTATGAATCAGTAATAGTCATACTGAAATCGATCCGGAATGAGGTACGCGCGGCAAATCATATTTTTCCGGTTTTTGCCCTTTTTCTTTGCTTTTCCGTTCCGTAGCACCGCTCATTTGTTTCACCATTGTGCCTTTTATCGTTATAATGACAACTGTTTCCTCCACCTCGCCAATTGCTTCGCCACTTCTTTTGTCCCCGGCGCGCCAACAATATTCCGTTTCGCCATCGCCCTTTTCAAATCAAATACCGCAAAAGCATCCTGGCCAAACGACTTGTCCACCGATTGCAATTCCGGAGGCGTCAGCGCATTCAATGGTTTCCCCCTTTTTTCGGCCAGCGCCACAGCCGCACCGACGGCATAATGCGCCTGACGGAATGGCATTCCCTTGCGCACCAGATAATCCGCCAAATCCGTCGCCAGCAATGTCGAATCGCTCACAGCCCTCTCACAGGCAGCACGATTGACCTTTATGTTTCGCAGCATTGCCGACATAATGCGGGTCGTGGCCCGCGCTGTATCAGCAGTGTCAAACAAGCGTTCTTTATCCTCCTGCAGATCACGATTGTACGTCATGGGCAAACCTTTGAGCAGCGTCAGCAATGACATCAGGTTTCCAAAAACCCGACCCGTTTTGCCGCGCGCCAGTTCCGCCACGTCCGGGTTCTTTTTTTGAGGCATCAAGGATGAGCCGGTGGTATAGGCGTCGGCAATTTTGATAAAATCAAACTCAGCGCCGGCCCAAAGAATTAAATCTTCCGCCAGCCGCGAAATATGGACGGCCAGCAACGCCGACGTCGCGCAAAATTCCACGGCAAAATCACGGTCACTAACGGCGTCCATGGAGTTTTGCGTCAGTTGCGGGCGTCCACTGGGGTCAACAAACCCGAGCAGCCTGGCTGCCAGTTCGCGCTTGAGGGGCAACGTGCTCCCGGCAATCGCGCCACTGCCCAGGGGGCAAACATTGACCCGGGAGTGGCAGTCCCAAAGCCGCTCGCAATCGCGTTCAAACATTTCCACATAGGCAAGAAGGTGGTGCGCCAGATAGACCGGCTGCGCCCGTTGCAAATGCGTATAGCCAGGAATCAACACATCCGCATTCCGCTCGCCCGATGAGACCAAAGCGCGTTGCAAATCGGCAATCTCGCTTAAGAGGGACTTAATTTCGTCCCGCAACCAAAGCCGAATATCCAGCGCGATCTGGTCGTTGCGCGAACGCGCCGTGTGTAATTTGGCGCCGGCGGGAACGCGGCGCGTCAGTTCCGCCTCAATATTCATGTGAACATCTTCCAGCGAGGCGTCCCACTTGAATTTTCCCGTTTTAATTTCCCTCCCTATCGCGTCCAGGCCCCGCACGATGGCCCGCAATTCGGATTTCGTCAGCACTCCGATCTTAAGGAGCATTTGAGCGTGAGCCATGGAACCCAGGATATCATGCCGCCACAAGCGCCAATCGAAGGTAATGGATTCGGTAAATCGGGCGACTTCGGCGGCGGGTGCGGCGCCGAAACGTCCGCTACGGGACACGAAAGAATTTTTTTTCATAAACCCGCGCTTTGCGCGGATGACACAGATTTTTTGAAATGGGGGACAATTTCAACCACAAAGATTGTTCAGCGCCCGGCCCTGGTGTGCAGTGGAAGACGATCCTGCGGAGTTCTTTTCAACCGCAAAAATCCATACGTTGTGTTTAAGAATCGTTAAAAACTCCATTGCCGTGAGCGTGGAAATATGAAATGTTTCGACAAATCATGAGCGAATTCAAATACGCCTGTCCTGTATGCGGCCAGCATATCAAGTGCGATTCATCGCAGTCAGGAACCGTGATGGAATGTCCGACTTGCTTTCAGAAAATCATCGTGCCGCAGGCGCCCGTTGGAGAACAAACGTTGATCCTGACGGGAACAAAAGCGGGAGGGGAACGTCCCGCGCCCAAAAATGCCGGGGCGGATCCCGCTAATTCGCCGCGCCGCGCGGGGATTTCCGGCGTTACCACTGTGATTGTTATTCTCGTGGCCATCATCCTTGCGGTGGCCTTTGTGTATCGAGGAACAATTTTCAAGCCGCCGAACGTTGCAGCCAACGGCGCAACGAACCAACCCAATCAGAGGCATGAGAAAAAAGCCGAGCCCGCGCTCGCGGCCCCACCCGCAAACGATACCAACTGGACCCTCAATCTGAAAGGCGTCCTCATCCCGTCCTCGACCGCGGCCGGTCGCGTCAAGGGCCGGGATTTTATCTGCGATCGTGCCACGCTCCAGGGCGGCCTTCTTAGTTTGCGCCATGAAAGCTTGAGCATTTCGATCAATTTCGCCGGCGCCAGCCCTCAGCTCCTTTCAGGAAAGACCTTTAGCGTTGCCTCGAATGCCGCCTCAGCCGCGCGCGTCACATTGCACTGGAAAGATGGGGACCACTCCAAGCACGAGGTGTTTAACAACGGTTACGCCCTGCATTTGGATTTTGGCAAAGAGGCGGGCAACCGGATTTCCGGAAAGATTTATCTTTGCACCTCGGACGAACAAAAGAGCTATGTCGCTGGCACATTCAAAGCGGAAATCAAAAAACCCAGGGTCAGAAAATAGCGCCGCCCCGGCGATCGTTCGCCTCTTGACCCAACGCAATGAGACTCTGGCCCTGGCTGAATCCTGCACCGGCGGCTTGATTGCCCACCAAATCACCAATGTCCCCGGCGCGTCAAAAATCTTCAAAGGCGGCATTGTGGCTTACAGCAACGAATCAAAAGACAAATTTTTAGGCGTTCGGGCGGATCGTCTGAGCCGCCATGGCGCGGTGAGCAAAGAGACTGCGGCAGACATGGCCAATGGCGCGCGGAAACGATTTGGCGCCGATTATACCATCAGCGTGACCGGTATTGCCGGGCCAACTGGCGGCACCCTCAATAAACCCACTGGAACCGTTTTCATCGCAGTAGCCGGACCTGCAGGTACTGTGGTTGAACGAAAATTAAATCGCTTTAGCCGCGAAAAATTTAAAGAAGTAACTGCCCGCCAGGCGATGGAATTGCTGGAAAAACAAATTCTTTCGTAACGCTGTTTGACGACCTGCAACCCACCTCCTCACCGATGGTCCCATCCGCAGTGCCGGCGCAGGCATGCCAACTCCACCTGAAGAAAGACGGGCAGAGGAACACGTTTAAAGCGGTTGGCAGCGGACAGGAGAGCATCTGAAGCGGTTCCTGGTGCAGCCCTGAAACGAGGGACGGCTGAACGGCGTAGTCTCGCCCGAGGGAAGTCAAGCTGGCCTGCCTCGGCCCACCCCGGGGGATGCCGGGGAATCAAGCTCAAAATTGCCGCGTGACTGAAACTGGATAAAATCTTCTTTTTGTTCAAAGAACGGTAAAGTCTGCTGGTTCAGCCAGCGCGCGAAAGTCGGAGATAACCATCTTCCGGCTTTTTTATTCTTCGCGTGCTGGCACTGCGGACGCCGGTGAATTATGAACGCAGATTTTTTAGCGGTTTTGGAATTCTGGGAGCGCGAGAAGGGCATCAGCCGGGATGTCCTGGTCGGCGCTGTCCAGGATGCATTGCTATCCGCCGCCAAGAAAGCCGTGGGTCCGGCCCGGGAACTGCGTGTGGCCATTGACCCCAAGAACGGAGATATCAAAGCGTTCGCCAAACTCATTGTCACCGAAAGGCCTATTTCCAAACACGACCAGATTTCCGTTTTTGACGCGCGTCGTATCAAGGCCGATGCAAATGTGGGAGATGAAGTGGAAAAGGAAGTCACGCCCACGGGCTTTGGCCGGATTGCGTCTCAATATGCCAAACAGGCGCTGATGCAAAAGATCCGGCAGGCTGAAAAGTCGTTGATTTTCACGGAGTTCAAAGACCGCGTGGGCGATATCGTCAGCGGCAGTGTCCGGCGCTTCGACCGTTCCGATGTGATTCTGGACCTGGGCAAATATGAGGCCCTGTTGCCGAACCGCGAACGCGTTCCCACCGAGGAGTATCAAGTGGGCGAACGCATCCGGTGCTATGTCAAGGCGGTCGAAGAGGGCGCGCACGGGCCGGAAATTATCTTGTCTCGCGCGGACCCGCGTTTTATAATCAAACTCTTTCAGGTGGAGGTATCCGAAATCAGCGACGGGACCATTGAGATCAAAGGCATCGCGCGCGAGCCCGGTTTTCGCACAAAAATGGCGGTTTATTCGCGTGACCCAAAGGTGGACCCGGTGGGGGCATGCGTGGGCATGCGCGGGCAGCGCGTCAAAAATATAGTGCGTGAATTAAACAATGAAAAAGTGGACGTCATCCCTTGGTCTTCGGACATCCGCGCGTTTGTGACCAAGGCCCTTGAGCCGGCGAAGTTAAAGAGCATTGAGGTGGATGAAAAGAAGAAGAGGCTGGGCATTTTGGTCGCTGAAGACCAGCTTTCGCTGGCCATCGGCAAGCGCGGACAAAACGCGCGACTCACCTCCAAGCTTACCGGCTGGGAAGTGGACATTGACGCCGAAGAAGTGGTCACCAAAGGTTTCGAAGAAAAAGTTGAAGAGGCCATCCAGGCGCTGGCGGCCATTCCCGGACTGACTCGGGAGCAGGCAGACGCGCTGGTGCATTCGGGCCTGACCCGGCTGGAAGATTTGCTATCGGCTGATGAAAGCGATTTGAGCAGTATTCCGCAAATCGGGGATAAAGCGGCGGAAGTCTTGAATGCGGCGCGCGCGGAAGCGCAGCGCCGGAAAATCGAGCTGGGCGGCGACAATTCAGCCGCAGCCGCGGCTGGATGATTATGACGCCCGCTGAAGCAAAACGCGTTTCGGCGATTTAGCCATGGCGGCCAATTGCACATCCCGGCTGGCGGCGAAGAACATTTTTTATGCCCGTTCGCATATACGACATTGCCAAGAAGTACGGCCTCGAGAACAAACAAATTATCGAGAAAGCCAGGTCCTTGGGCATTGCCGCCGCCAAAGTCCCATCGAGTTCCCTCGATAAAATCTCCGCAGGATGGCTCGAAGAGGAACTCGTCAAACAGTACCCCGAACTTGCCTCAAAATTTGCCCCCCAGCCCGTACCGGAGAAACCCAAGCCTGCCCCGGCGGATGAAGAGATTAAAATCATAAGCGCTC
Organism: Limisphaerales bacterium; assembly: GCA_050737335.1. Lineage (GTDB taxonomy): Bacteria > Verrucomicrobiota > Verrucomicrobiia > Limisphaerales > UBA11358 > UBA11358. Next base: position 15,430 of record JBOHXA010000541.1, read on the forward strand.
CGCCTTTGCCGCCACCGCCCCCGCCACCAGTACCCGCCGCGCCAGAAACGCGAGCCGAACCGGCCTCCACTCCACCTCCGGCACCCGAGAAACCCAAGCCGGCGGCTCCGCATCCTCCTTCCAAACCTTCGCCAAAAGTTGGCGAGAAAGTGGGATTTATTCAACTGCCGACGCGCCCTCAGCAACCAACGCGCGGAGAGCGAGGCGGCACGGGCAAGATGCCTCCACATCGTCCAGGCGCCCCGCCGCCGCGGCGTGAGGAGCAGCGCGAGAGCGGGGGCGCCCAACGCGACGGGCGGTCTCAACCGGCCCGCGAAGCGGCCAAACCGGCGGCCCCGGCGGCGCCTAAATTTACCGTGCCCGAGACGGGTGAAATCATCACCATCAAGCCGCCCATCGTCGTGCGGGACCTTGCAAATGCCTTGAAGCAAAAGCCTTTTATCATCATTGGCGACTTGATGAAGATGGGCGTCTTCGCGACGGTCAATCAGGCCATTGACGAGAAGATCGCTCGCCAGATTTGCGCCAAATATGGTTTCCGATTTGAGGTGGAAAAACGCGAACGCGGCGCGGGCGTGGTCCACGCGACCGAGAGAAAGGTCGAATTGGATTTTGAGGATAAGCCCGAGGAGCTTAAGCCGCGCGCGCCCGTGGTGACCATCATGGGCCATGTTGACCATGGCAAGACAACGCTGCTGGATGTCATCCGCAAGACCGACGTTGCGGCCGGTGAAGCTGGCGGCATTACGCAACATATCGGCGCCTACACCATTTCGGTGCCGCATCCGGAGCGCAAGGACGAACTTGCCCAAATCACATTTCTGGACACCCCCGGCCACGCCGCGTTCAGCTCAATGCGCGCGCGCGGCGCGAATGTGACGGATATTGTGGTGCTGGTGGTCGCGGCAAATGACGGGGTCATGCCCCAAACCCTGGAAGCCTTGAACCACGCCAGGGCGGCAAAAGTGCCCATTCTCGTGGCGGTCAACAAAATAGACCATCCCAACGCCAACTCGTTGAAAGTGCGCCAGCAACTGCAGGACAAAGGCCTGGTACCGGACGATTGGGGAGGCGAAACCATTTTCGTGGATGTATCGGCCTTGACCCGCCAGGGCATTGATAAGCTGCTGGAAATGATTTTGCTCCAGGCCGATTTGCTCGAACTGAGGGCCAATCCAAATCGCCGCGCCAAAGGCAACGTGATCGAGTCGGGCGTGGAACCGGGCGGTCCCACGGCCACCGTTCTGGTCCGCAAAGGTACGCTCCACGTCGGAGCCATTCTGCTGTGCGGCGAATTTTATGGCAGGGTGCGCGCCCTGATCAATGAGGAAAATCAACGACTCAAGGAAGCCGGCCCGTCCGTGGCCGTCAAGGTGCTCGGCCTCAACGGCGTGCCCGATGCCGGCCTCGAGTTTTCTGTCGTGGAAGACGAAAAGGCGGCGCGTGAACTGGCGGCGCAACGCGAGTTCCAGGCGCGGACCGAAAGCCAGGAAGACCGCAAAGTAACGCTGGAAAATCTTTTTGCCACGCTTCAGGCCGCCCAAGGCAAGGCGCTTAAAGTGGTGGTGAAGGCCGATACGCAAGGCTCCGTCGAGGCAATCGTGGACGCTCTCAAGAAGATCGAATCGGACAAAGTTACGTTGGAAATCATCCATAGCGACGTCGGCGCGATCACCGAAAACGACGTCGCGCTGGCATCGGCCTCAAACGGCATCATTTTGGGTTTCCATACGCGCGTGGACAGCACGGCCGCGGAAAAGGCGAAACGGGAAGTCGTGCAAATAAAATTGTACGCAATTATTTATGAACTGATTGACCAGGTCAAAGAGGCCATGGCAGGGCTTTTGGAACCCGATAGCAAGGAAACAGTCATCGGTTCGGCGGAAGTGCGGAAGGTCTTTGAATTATCCAAGGGCGCGCCCGTGGCCGGCTGCATGGTATCCAGCGGCCGGATTGTCCGCGGCAAAGTTCGCGTGCGCCGCCGAAAGGACGTCATCTACGAGGGAGTCACCCAATCGCTCCGGCGCTTTCAGGATGAGGTCAACGAAGTCCGCGCCGGAATGGAGTGCGGCATTCGCATTGAAGCCTTTGGCGAGTTTCAGGTCGGAGACGCGATTGAATGTTATACTATTGAGAAAATTGCCGCGAAATTATGAAAAAGGGATTGTTGGATCTCTGGAATGGCCGATGGTTTGAAACGGTCCGGGGCCGCCAATCCAATCATCCATTCAGCCAATAATCTTTCGTCCACAGTTTGAGCCATGCCCAGCCTTCGACACGAGCGCGTCCGCGAGCTTTTAAAGCGGGAAATCGGCGAAGCCATCCGCCGCGAATTCCATGTCAACGAAGCCGGCCTCATCTCCGTCAATGACGTGGACCTGGCCGGCGACTTGAAGTCCGCCGTGGTGTTTATCAGCATTTTCGGGAATCCGGCTCAACAAAAACGCGGATTGCAACTCCTCACCGAGAATCGGGTGCGTATTCAGGGACTGGTCGCCCGTTCTGTCGTGCTGAAATACACTCCGACCCTTAAGTTTGTTTTTGACGATTCCATCGTCAGGGGAAACCGGGTTTTGCAAATTATCGAGGAATTGGAAAAAGCCCAATCCCCAAAAGACCAGGATGAACCACAATGACGTCCTATCCAAAAATCATTGATCGTATCGTTGAAACTATCAGGGAACACAAATCCTTTTGCGTCGTCGGACACGTCCGCCCGGACGGTGATTGCGTCGGTTCACAACTCGCGCTGGCCATCGCCTTGCGCAACGACGGCAAGCGCGTGTGTTGCTGGAACGAGGACCCCATTCCGGCCAAATACAGATTCCTGGACCCGGATGGCTTGTTTGAGAAACCCAGGTCCGGAAAGAAGTTCGACTGTGTCATCGCGGCAGATTGCGCCAGTTTTCCCAGGCTCGGCGCCGCCGGGAAGTATTCGATGGACCGCAAAGTGCTTATCAATATTGACCATCACGAAAGCAATCCGCGTTACGGCGACATTAACTGGATTTCCGCGCGCGAACCCTCTTGCGGCGAATTGATATTTCGCCTCCTCAAGGCGGCGCGATGGCCAATCACCAAATCCATTGCCGACAATCTTTTTGCCGCCGTCTCCACGGACACCGGCTCGTTTCAATATTCCACGACCCGCCCCGGCACGTTTCACACCGGCGCGGAACTGGTCACTCGCGGCGCGGACCTCGCTAAAGTCTGCGATGAAGTCTATCAATCCTATCCCCTCTCGCGCGCCCGCCTGCTGCGCCATCTTTACAACAAATTCAAGCTGGCCGGGAGCGACCGCATCGCGTATCTGTGGCTCAAGAAAAAAGATTTCACCCGGACCGGCGCTGAAAGCAATGATACGGAAGGACTCATCGACCATATCCGGGCCATCAAACCCGTGGTGGTGGCTTGTGTCTTCGAGGAAATCGCACCGGAATTGACGCGCATCAGTTTGCGCTCGAAAAGTCCCAAGGTGAACGTGAACGAGATCGCCGCTCAATTCGGCGGAGGCGGCCACCTGGCCGCGGCTGGCGCGCGAATTCCCGGCAAATCGCTGGCCGTGCAGCGCAAAGTCATCGCCGCCATCAAACGCGCGCTGGCGAACGCCAAATGAAGCGGATTTGCGGACCTTCACAATATTTTCGAGTAATCGAGATCCCCTAGCATCGGGAGGCCATCCGCGCCCGCGCCTGGGGCAAACCCTTGCCATTGCGGGGGCCGACGGCCAGGGTGCGACGCGCCAGGGCTGGAGCCCGGGAGCCGTCGCGCGGAGGCGCAAATCCAGAGGCGTTGAGATCCCGAAAATTGTTGTTTGCCGGACAGTTTCCGGCACGTTTTACTCCTCAGAACGCCGCAGCGCACTTAATGATGGGAATGACGTGGCATAGTTATGGTTTGACCCCGGCGTCTCAGGACGCGTGCGCTCCCATTTCGCGAATAATCTTCGGTTAAGCGGAGCCGAATCCTATGAGTTAGCCCCTGGCGGCTCTTTTGGCACACATTATGCAAGAAATGCCTGGGGAGAAAGAGAGGTTATGATATGCGAAACTTCATTGCAGATTCCATGCCGGATTTGATCGGCAATCTAAAGGAACACATCAAGACGTTCCTCCGCAAAGAAGTTGAACTGGCTAAAAAAGAGATCTCCGAGAAAATATCCACCTACGCCCGGAACAGCGTGAAGCTTGTGGTCGGCGGATTTGTGGCATACGCGGGTCTGATCGTGTTTCTAGCCGGTATCGGGTTGGTCATCGGCTTCGCATTTAAGAGGCTGGGCCTGGACGCCACGCTCGCAGTATTCATCGGATTGGCGATTGTCGGTTTTTTCGCCAGCGCCATCGGCGGGATCATGTTGCTCCAAGGGATCAAAACCTTTTCCGCAACTTCGCCCGTGCCGGAAAAAGCGATTGATACGATGAAGCAAATAACCGATGGAACGGGCGTCCAAATAGCGAAACCGCCTGAAACCGAAGATCCGCGCTCGTCAGACGCGCTTTATGAATCGGCCAGTCGAACAGCCGAGCGCGTGCAGGAGGCTAAGGAGGAATTGGCGTTTCAGTTGAGTCCGCGGGAGTTGAAAGAGCGAGCGGTACGGCATATAAAAGAGCATCCGCTGATGTGGAGCGCGGCAGCCTTGGGGGGCGCAGCCACCGTGGCGACAGGAAGCGTCTTGTTAGGACGAAAACTTTCGGACCCTCATGGGCGACGGTGGGCACCGCTGGCGCCGCTGGCAAAGATGGCCGGCCTGGCCGCCATAGCTATTAAGCGACGGCGGCGGTGAAAGGGAAGGGTGGCGAAAGTATCAACACTTCAGGTTTTGAACGCTTCGCGTGGCAAGATCAGAAGGCGGTGGATTATGGCCTGTTGGCAGGTCTGGCCCCGATTGGCTCGCACCGCCAGCTATTGGTCATTTCTCTCAGCGAATAGACAGGGCTAATGCCGCGCAAATTGCATTATTCAAATGTCAACCATGCAAAGTTCCTGGGGGTTTCAGACCTGCCCATGATCCATGAAGCTCTTGATTTTAACGATGCTCGTCGTGGAAACCTCCACCGGCCGGCCGGCCATTTCCAATACGATTGGTTTCACCCGCCTTGAAATTTCTTGATATTGGCGCAGTATGACCGCTACAGTTGGCTATCATTATGCGCATCGGGTCTGTGATTGCCATTCTCGTCCTTTCCCTGGCGTTTTTCCGTACCATCGCGCGCGCCGACGGCGACTACGTAAACTCCGAACTGCCATGGCATCCGCTGACGGTGGATGCGCAGGACCGCTTGCTGGCCTGGTATCATCCGGAACAAAACCTCGGCTATGATACAGTCCTGCACCTGGCCTGGGATTTTCTTGAGAACAAAGTCCCGAACGATCCCAGGACCGGCCTGAAGGTTTATCTCGTAAATGCCGTTTTTGATGCGAACACACTTCAGGGCGTCAATTGGCAGGGCAACCCTGCCAGCACCTTTGGCCAATTTGTTGATTCGGTTGTGGCCTGGTATCCGTATTCAGGCGATGAAAAGGCCGTGGCCGTGGTCCGTTCCATGCTGGATCATCAATTGGCGCACGGCACCACGCCACCGCTTTGGAATTGGCCAAATGTTCCTTTCGCAACCACGGATAAAAATGACGGCAACTATGGCCGCGCCATCCGCGGCATGCCCGTCAGTTTTTACGGCGGAATCGAAACCGACAAGGTAGGCGAGATGGGCATGGGCTATTGTCTTTTTTATGAGCTAACTGGTGATGACAAGTTTCTGAAGGCTGCCATCCATTGCGCGGACGCCCTGGCGTCGCATATTCGGTTTGGCAACGAGACGCAGACTCCCTGGCCCTATCGCGTCAACGCAATAGACGGTCAAGTCATAAACGATGAGGATTATGGCGGCATGATCGTGGCCCCGGTCCGTCTCTTTTCCGAACTCATTCGCCTGAACCGGGGGAACGTGAAGCTATATATCCGCGCGCGCAATATCACCTGGAATTGGATCCTGCGCTATCCCATGCATAATAACCGTTGGAGCGGCTATTTCGAGGACGTGAGCAGGAACACCAACAACGTCAATCAGGCTTCTCCCACTATGACGGCGTATTACATTCTCTCGGCGCCGGACCCGGCTGCGCTGGACCCACATTGGATCGGCGACGTCGGCCATCTGATCGATTGGGTGCGCCAGAAGTTTGGCCGAGGCCCGTACTTCGGCGCCTGGGCGATTGATGAACAGGGCCAGCCGCCCGATTATTGCGGGTGTTGCTCGCGCGCCGGCCTGGGCAGCGACACTTCCCGTTGGGCAGCCATTAACGCGATGTATTATGAAAAGACCGGTGACGCCCAAGCCCGCGAAGATGCCTTCCGTTCTCTTAACTATGCAACATACTTTTGCGACGACGATGGCAAGGTCGCCTGTTGCGGCCTCGACTATGCGGACTCCTATCGGTTCGATGACGGTTACAGCGATTACATCCGAAATTTCCTTTGGGCGATGGGCGCTATTCCTGAGTTCGCGCCGAAGGGACAAAACCACCTGTTGCGTTCATCGTCCGTGGTCCAAAAGGTGGCGTATAGCACGAACTCCGTCAGCTACGAGACGTTCGAGCCGGACGCCATCGAAGTTTTGCGTCTTAACCATGCGCCGGTTCACGTCAATGCCGGTGGGAATGAACTGAGGCGTATGGACGCCCTTAAGCCAGGCGGCTATACCGTTCGCAATTTGCCCGGCGGCGGTGTCGCGCTGAAGGTCCAACATGCCGGCGCCCGTGATGTAACCGTTTCGTGGTGATGCGAAGGAGAATCCAGGCGAGAGCATATCAAAAAAAGGGAATTCGTACCAGGACATCGAATTGTACGGCATTGTGAAAGCCCACAGGGATAGCCCCAAACAGAAATCCCCATGTTCCCTCCCACCGATGGGCGGAAGTACTGGAGTGACGAAATCTAAAAAGACAAATTTTCTTTTGATGTCTGTAGCGCTGACCTTGTCCACCTTTGGTGGCGCAAACTTAGCGGCGTTGGGAAACGATAACTTTAACAGGCTGGATTGCGCGCCGGATAGTGTGACCGTGACGACTGAAACCGGCACTGTTGCGTTAAGAGGCGGTGCGGCTGATTCATGGGAAAGTAATCCGATACACTTAACAACGATGCCGGCTCCCGGCGGCCTTGAGATTGTTCTTTCGGCTCCGGGCGTTGCCGTAAAATCGCTCGAAATTCGGTGGCACGCGAATTTGCCGGCGCAAGCGCTGTATTTGGGCGACGCCTGGGAACGGGCTTATGGCGGCTTGGAATGGAAATTGTTCGACGCGACACGCGTCATGCCCTGGTATTTTTTCGCGCTTTATGGAGGTGTTACCGATGGGTTCGGCGTCAAAACGCAGCCCTCGGCCTTTTGCTATTGGACAACACAAACCAATGGCATCACGCTTCATGCCGACGTTCGTTGCGGGGGAATGGGCGTCGAATTGGGCAAACGCAAGCTGCCGGTCTGCACCGTTGTTTGCCGGCACGGACGGGCCAATGAAACGCCCTTTGCGGCAGCGCAGGCTTTCTGCCGGCAAATGTGCCCTCACGCCCGGCTGCCGCGCGAGCCCGTGTACGGCTTCAATGACTGGTATTGCGCGTACGGTCACGATACGGCGGCAACGTTTCTCGCAAATGTTGAATTTACGGCCGAACTTTCCAGAGGAAATCGTAACCGCCCTTTTGCCGTTATAGACGACGGCTGGCAGTGGAAGGGCGAAAATGGAAAAAGCCCCGGACTGTGGAATCGAGTGAACCCTGCGTTTAGCCGCACGACGACAATGCCCGAACTTGCCAGGGCAGTACGTCATTCAGGGGCGCGGCCAGGGCTGTGGTTCAGGCCGCTGATTGCGAATGCAGACCAGCCGCAAAGCTGGCGATTGCGTCGGGACCCGGCATTTTTGGACCCCACGGTTCCGCAAGTTCGCGCGTTGATCCGCGAGGACATCAAGCGATTTCGCCGGTGGGGCTTCGAACTAATCAAACACGATTTCACGACCTACGATCTTTGCGGACGGTGGGGCATGGGCATGGATGGAAGTATTACCGCCGATGGTTGGTCATTCGCCGACCGATCCAGGACGACCGCGGAGGTTATTCGGAGTTTGTACCAGGACATTCGCTCCGCCGCCGGCAATGACACGATCATCCTCGGTTGTAACGCTGTGGGCCAGATTTCGGCGGGAATTTTTGAAATGCAGCGCGTGGGGGATGATACCAGCGGCAAAGACTGGGCGCGGACGCGAAAAATGGGTGTGAATGCTTTGGCCTTCCGCGCTCCTCAACAGGGAACGTTTTTTGCGATAGACCCCGATTGCGTTGGACAGACAACGATGGATTCAATTCCCTGGGCAAAGAATTCGCAATGGCTGTATCTGGTGGCGCACAGCGGCACAACGCTTTTTATATCCATTCCGCGCGATATCGCAAGCCCGGCGCAAGAGCGCCAAATTCGCGAGGCGCTTTCAACGGCATCGCGGCCGCAGCCGTTGGCTGAACCATTGGATTGGATAAAAAGGCGGACGCCGGAACAGTGGCTTTTGGATGGTCAAGAGAAAACATTTTCCTGGTGATTCTCCAATGTGTCAATTTTGACGACCTCAGGTCGAAATTCTCCTGGCGGAAATGTCCAGAATTTTTAAGGGCTGATCGGCCATTATCCCCTGGATTTGGCCATGGAGATTTTGCTCAAATTCTGTTTCGACCGGGACGGCTTGGCCCTATTTGTGACCCGTCGCAGCATCGAGCGGATTTCCTTGATTCTGGGCGGTTTGCTGAGGATGCCGTCCACTTCAGAAGGAACGTCGCCATCATTTTTCAGGAAAACGCCCCAACCAGTGAGCATGACGACGGGTGTGCTTGAAGATTCACTTTTGATTGTGCGCGCTACCGCGTTGCCGTCCACCAGCGGCATTCCCAGGTCTGTCATCACGACGTCAAATGGCGCTTCGCGTTGAAGCGCGGCGCGAAAGGCGTCGATGCCGGCCTGTCCGCCGTCGGCCAGTTCGATGTTATGGCCGTCGCGCAGGAGCATTTCCCGGATAAGAAGGCGCAGGGCCGGTTCGTCATCAATGCATAAAATGCGCAACGGCTGTGGCGGCTGGTCGGTTTCGAGAGGTTCTGAGGTTGAGAAAATGGCTAGATTGCGGACTGGAAAGAGCAGGCGCACGGCTGTGCCCTTGCCGATGACGCTTTCGATCTCAATCTTGCCCTGATGCCGTTCGACTACGCCATATACCATGGCCAGACCCAGGCCAGTGCCGCGCTTGCCCTTGGTGGAGAAAAATGGTTCAAGGCAGCGTTTTTGCGTTTGTTCATCCATGCCCACACCCGTATCGCTCACTTCAAGAATGGCGTGGAGGGAGGTTTCGCCATTGTTGAGTGGCCGCTCGACGGCCGAAGTGCGAATGGTAATGGCCCCGCCGCGCGGCAAGGCGTCCACGGCGTTCAGAATCAGGTTTGTCAGCGCCTCGCGCACTTCGCTCTCGATCCCGGCAAATTCCGGGGCTACTTCTCCCAATTCCTGGCGCATTTCGATATTGATGCCGTTTGCCTGGGGAATGTCGCGCCAGCGCGGCTGCATCATATCAATGACTTGTTTGGCCAGGATGCCCAAATTGATCGCCTGGAGCGGCTCGCGTTCGTTACGGGGACGGTAAAATTCGCGCAGGCGCTTGACGATGTGGGCAATGTCTTCGCCAGCGGTTTTGATATAGAGCAAATGCTTTTTGCCGGAGTCGCTCAAATTGTCTTCGGTTTGCGCGATGAGGTCCGCAAAACCGACAACGGGCGATAGAGCGTTGTTGATATCGTGCGCGACGCCGCTGGCCATTTGGCCCAGGGCTTTTAAGCGTTCCTGTTGCATCAGGGATTGCTGGGACCGGCTCAGGTCGTTGTACGCCTTTTGCAGGTCCTGATACAACTGGGCCTGATGGATGGCCAGGGCCACATGAGCGCTCAAGCCGCGGATGAAGTCGCGCTCGGCGCGGCTAAAGCCATCTATCTCGCGCCGCATAACCACAAGCAACCCGAACGTTTTGCCTTCAATAACCAACGGCATTCCCACACTCGAGCGAAATCCAGTCTCGGCATTTTTTTTGGCCATGACAACGGCGGACTTTGTGAGGTCGGCCACGTAAACCATTTCCCCGTTGACGCAGGGCCCGAAAACCGTCTCATCCACGGGTATGGAATCGGGAATCTTTGAAGCCGCGGCGATAGACTGGCTTTTGGGCGCCCGCACCAGCACCTTGAACATCGCGGTGGCGGGATCGAACAAATAGGCGCTGCCGTAGTCCACCGGAAGGTGGGCTTCCAATTGCTGGAGCATAATGGAAATGATGCTTTCAAAGTCCTGCCGGGCCGCGATGGCGTAGGTGATTTGGTTGAGCAGACTAATGCGGCTGAACTGTTGTTCCAGGTCCCGGGTGCGCTCGCGAACCCGCTGTTCCAACTCTTCATTGGCATGATGCAGCGCCGCGTCGCGCTCCTGGATTTGCGCCAGCATTTGGTTGAAGCCGTCAATGAGATTGCCCAATTCATCGTCGGATTCCTTCACGGCCCGCACAGCGTAATTTTTCTCGGCGGACACGATTTTAGCCGTTTGTGCCAGCTGAAAAATAGGCCTGGAAATGACCCGCTGGAGGCGGGATGCGAGAATGACCGTGGCAAAAAGAGACATCAGTGAAAATCCGCCAATGATGGCGCCGTAGTGCCATAATTTTGCATATAGTTCGGTCATATTCGAGGCGAGGTAAATCGCTCCCGCCGTATCGGAGGATTTGAAATAGTGCCAGACCGTTAGCTGATTGGCGGTAATGTTGGCGCCTTCAAGTCCCGGATGAAGCGGCGGGTCAACCGGGGCTTTTCCCGGCGTCGAATAAGTGGCAAAAAGGCTGTAACGGCCCTTGTAATCCTTGTAATAGAGAGAGGCGGCCTCAATATTGGGCTGCGCGCTCAAGGCGCTCAAATTTTGTGTCGCGGTGCCTTTGTCCCGGTAAAACAGTGCCCCGCCATTTTCACTTCCGACAATCTGAGCCTGCGTCAGAAGGTCATGAATCATGGTCTGGCGGAACGAGAAATATTCGTAGGTGAGGATGGATGCCGCCATCAGCACCAGCGCGGTTGCGGTGCTGGCCAGCATCAGTGCCATCAGCTTTCGTTTTATGGATATCGCGCGCAAAGGAATGCAGTGAGTTGATCGGTTTTATGGAGCATCGTCGTCTTTATAGCCAGAATAAGCAACTTGGAGCTTAGTTTCAATCCCGCCTTCTCCGCCGCTGTATTGTTGATTTCGAAGCGAATATGCTGGTTTTCGATGACGAAGGTAATCATGACGCCGGATTGGAAGGGCATGCTTTCCGTGACGGTCAGGACCCCGGCGTCGTCGAGGGAGGCGAGAATTTCTTTGATGTTTTTTTGCTCCGAGCGGGCGATAAATAGAATCTGGCAGTGTTTTAATTCTTCCAGGGAGACTTCCCGGGTAATGACGGGATGGCCGTTAATATACCGGTTTCGAATGACGTCTGCCAAATTGTTTCCAAATGGGTCCTGGCCATAAATACCGATCACCAGGGGAGCATTGGTGGAGGCAAAGTCATTGCTTGACCATTCGACGAACTTTCCGAAATTATACAGAAATGCCGCCTTGACCTGATATTCAGAAAAGCCGCTGCTTTGCGCCAGGGCCAGGCTGGCCCGGAACAATTCCGCCATAAGGACCGCTGCCATCCACGCGCGCCGTTTAAAGACGAAATTCATATGAAGACGCCGCTAAAACTGAAACGTAACCTGGGCAAAAACGCTCCTTGGAATTTCCGTCGCCTGTGTGTGAACATACGTCGGTTCAAACTCCGCGTGCCGGTCATGCAGCATATTTTGGCCGATGACTGCTACTTCCCAATTTTTATTGATATGCCAGGCCAGGCGGGCGTCCAGTTCAAAATAATCCGGCACTGTAATCATCGGGGCGACCCCCGGTTGGGGGAAAGTCAGCTTGTCAATAAAGCGCAGGGCCGTGTCAAAGGTGATTTCGCGGGGTAAATCCATCGAAGACCGGATCATAAATTGATTTTCGGGACTGGCGCCTTCGTCCAGCCCCACGGAATAAGTGTCGGTATATCCCTCCACGCTATTTGCGTGCAGAACCGATTTGAGATACGAATAGGACGGCTGCAGCCGCCACCAATCCAGCGCGCACCAGGTCGCTGAAATCTCGCAACCATAGGCGTTCCCATGAATATTATTGGCAAGGTAAAAAGTTGTCGGCCCCGCTGCTGTGGGCGCCTGGCTTCGCAGGTGGTCATAATGATTCCAGTACGCATCCGCGTCGAACGAAAGATTTCTTATTGGTTGAGCACGGTAACCGATTTCATACGCGAGCAAATTTTCGTTTTTGAAGATATTAGTCCCCAAAAGTGTGCCTGGAAAATAGATCCGCGGCGCGGCTTCGACAGGCTGTGTGAGGATGACCGATTCTTCAGCCCTGGATGGCGTGCGAACCGCGCGCGAGATGGAAGCCCATATCGTTTGGTGTTCCGTCGGCGTCCACAACAGCCGTGCGCCAGGCTGAAAATCCAATCCCGTATAATCGTTATCCTCAATTTTTGACCCCAGTGTCAGGCTCAGGCGGTCGGGAATGATGGACAATTTGTCCTGTACAAATGCGCTGTACAAATTGATGACCTGCGAATCAGTGTAGAACGAGATGTTTGCATTATCGCCTTCATGATCATCCGTGATCCGGTAGCCAAGGCCCCACACGAGGGTGTTGCGGGCGCCCGCGGCGAATTCATGTTTGAAATCCAGGTCAAAGGTGTCCCGTTGCTCGTCAAAAACATTCGCGGCGTATCGCGCGGTATTATCGTAATACATTTGCAATTTGAAATTGGACGTGTCCGAAATCGTATGCGTCCACCGGCCAAGCACATTTCCGCCGCCGACTTTCATTTGCTCGGCGTTGGTGGTGGTGAACATGGGCGGGGCGCCAATGTTGAACTCATCAAAAACCTGGTTTTCCCAGCCGGCGTAACCGTCGCCCTGGAGGGTGAAAGAGTTTTGTTCGCCGGGGTCCCAATCCGTGCGGAAGCCGGCGCGGGCGACCTGCGAGAAATTGCTGGCGTTGTCGCCGTCGGACAAAACGGTCGAGTCATGGTTTTCATATGTCGCATAGACGCGGTAAAAGGCATTGCTGCTGATTGAGCCGCCATAGCGGGCTCCGGCAAAGCCGCGTTCTTCAGCGCCGCCGCCGCCATCCACCAATACCCCCTGCGTGTCCTCGGCGCTTTTAGTGATAATGTTGATGACACCGTTCATCGCGTTGGCGCCCCAAATGGTTGCGCCCGGTCCGCGGACCACTTCGATATGGTCTATGTCCTCCAGCAATGTCCCCTGGATATCCCAAAACACGCCGGAAAAAAGCGGGGTATATATGCTGCGTCCGTCCTGCATCACGAGCAATTTGTTCGCGAATACGTCATTGAAGCCGCGCGAACTGACTGCCCATTGGCTCGAGTCCACCTGCGCCACGTCCATGCCCGGCACCAACCGCAACGCTTGCGGATAATTTTGCGCCCCGGAACGTTCGATGTCTTTTCCCGAAACCACGGAAACGGCCGCCGGTGTTTGCGGGATGGCTTCCGGCGCGTTTGGAGAAACGATGGTCACCTTGATGTTGTACAAATCGGTAATGTCCATGTCCGCCAACGCTGCAAGGTTGGCATTTGTGCCTGTGCCATCTTGAGCGGCGGCTGACGCAATCGAGATAAGAAGCATCATGACCGCGAAAATGGCTTTGCCTGCCCCTTTGGGTAGAGGGGTTGCGCGTGAAGTAAATTCTGGCTGATTCATGCCGGCTTTTGCCCTGCAAATGACCGTAAACTGTTACGGTAAAAGCAGATTTAATGCCTTGTCTAAGCCCGGGGATGGAATTGCCGATGCGCGTCCCGCAAGCGGGTTGCGGCTACGTGGGTGTAGATTTCGGTAGTGCTGATTTTCGCGTGGCCCAACAATTCCTGAATGACCCGCAAATCCGCGCCGTGCTCGAGCAGGTGCGTGGCAAAACTGTGTCTGAGCATATGCGGAGTAACGTTGCGCTCGATGCCGGCGCGGCGGACCCGGTTCTTGATCCGCAGCCATAGCGTCACGGAGGCAAATGGGGTGCCGCGCTGAGTCAAAAAAACATTTGCCGGAGATTTTGGCGTAACGAGTCCTGGCCGGGCGATTTCAAGATATCGGTTCAGCGCTTCGACCGCCTTCCTGCCGACGGGCGCCACTCGTTCCTTGTTTCCTTTGCCAATCACGTTGATAAAGCCCGACTCCAAATGCAATTGCTCAAGCCTTAGATTTTTTAATTCGGAGAGGCGCAGGCCTGACGCATATGCCAATTCCAGGACGGCCCGATCGCACAAATTCCGCGGCGTCTCGGGATTTTCCGGAGCAAGGGCCTGTTTTATTTCGTCATCGCTCAGGCCTTTAGGCAGGCGTTTCCAGCGGCGAGGCAGCGACAAGTTTTCCGCGACGTTTAGCGGCAACAATTTCTCATTTTCGGCAAATTTATAAAACGCCCGCAATGCGGCAATTTCCAGATAAACACTTTCACCGCTCAATCGGCGGGTGGAATCCCTGCCCTCCGTTTGCAGATTGCGCTCGCGCTCGTGTTGCAGAAAAGACATTAAATGCGACAAGTCCACATCTTTCCAATCCTTGAGATTTTGTCTTTCCGCCCAGGTCATAAATTTTGCGAGGACCGCCGCGTACGTTTTAGCGGTGTTGTCAGACTGGCCGCGTTCGTGGCACAGGAACTGCAGGAAATCTTCAATAAGATTTTGCATCGGTTTAAAACAGCGACAATTGCGGGCCACCCGCGCGCCGAAATGCGGTTGTGGAAAGTTCATAATTTCGCCCGTCCTTGAACCCGGCCTTTCGGCGGGCGACCTCAAACATCGTTTCGATTTGTTCGGCGAAGATGCCATCGCCGCGCATCCGCGTTCCCCACTGGGAATTGTATAATTTTCCGCCGCGCATGGCCTTGATGCGGTTAAGGACGCGTTCCTTGCGGTCGGGGAAGTGGGTTTCCAGCCATTTTTCAAATAGCGGCGCATTGGCATAGGGGAGCCGAACGACGGTAAATCCGGCGGCGGTTGCGCCGGATTCGCGCGCCGCCCTGAGAATTGCCGGCATTTCATGATCGTTGAGCCCTGGAATGATGGGCGCGACATTCACGCTCACCGGGATGTTCGCCCCGGCCAATTTGCGGATGGCATTCAAGCGGGCCTGCGGCGGCGAGGCGCGCGGTTCCATGACCCCTTTCAGGTCATTATCCAGAGTGGTGATGGACAGGCAAACGCTGGCGCAATCATGTTTGGCCAGTTCCGAGAGCACGTCCACGTCTCGACTCACAAGAGAATTTTTCGTGATGATGGCGGCCGGATTGCGGAATTCCGCAAGGGTTTCCAGGCAGCGCCGTGTCAATTTCAATTTCCCTTCGACGGGCTGGTAACAGTCGGTCACGCCGCTCATCACGATGACTTGCGGCTTCCATTTAAGCGACGAAAGCTCCTGGCGCAACAATTCCGGCGCGTTGAGTTTGACCATGATTTTAGTTTCAAAATCCAGGCCGGAGGAAAATCCGAGGTATTCGTGCGTTGGACGGGCATAGCAATAGATGCAGCCGTGCTCGCAACCGCGATAGGGATTAAGGCTCGAGGTAAACCCGATATCCGGACTGTCATTGTGGGCAATGATTGTCTTGCTGTGGTCCACGAAAAATTGCGTTTGTGGAAGCCCGTCATCCTCGGGATTCCAATCCGCATCCGGTTCGAGATGAATTTTTTCAAATCGGTTTGGCGGATTTTCTGTCGCTCCACGGTGGGCGGATATGAGCTGTTCGGTTCGCACAAAGACACTTTAACATGGGGCGCAAGGGGTCGCGAAATACGCGGCGCGCGGCGCGCGGTATGTCGAGGATGGCATGCACGGGCGGAGTTATTGTTGATGTACTCGCAGACGATGGATCCAGTCGCTACATAATCTTCAATTTGGGCAAATCCTGGGAATCAACCAGACCCACCGGCTCTTTCTTTGCGTTCACGACAATCAAATCATCAATGCTTCGTTCATCGAACATTTTGAGGGCTTCCATGGCCAGGGCAGTTTCTGAAATGCAAATGGGATTGCGGGTCATCACGGCTTTCAGGGTCTGCGAGAACAGGAGGTCCCCATTGGCGGCGATGCGCCGCCGGAGATCGCCATCGGTAAAAACGCCAATGAGTTTGCCTCGCGCATTCACAACGCTCAAACTGCCCGAGCGGGCGCGCGTCATGACAAGCAGCGCGTCCTTGACCGTCAGTTCCTGGCGGGCAACCGCGTTGCGATCGCCCTTGCGCATGATATCGCGCACTTTTGAAAGTTGCATGGAGCGGCCGATGCTGCCGGCGGGGTGGTTTCGCGCGAAATCTTTTTGTTTGAAGCCGCGGGCCTGTAAAATCGCCATCGCCAGCGCGTCGCCCATCACCAACATGGCCGTGGTGCTGCTTGTGGGCGCCAGGTTGAATGGACACGCTTCGCGCGGCACTTTGACGTTCAGGACGACGTCGCTGTGTCGCGCCAGAGAGGACCTGGGATTGCCGCTCAGAGAAACAAACCGGACCGAAAATCGTTTCAGCGCCGGCAGCAAATTTAACAATTCCTCGGATTCACCGGAATAACTCAGCGCCAAAATGATGTCGCCGTCGTTGACGATGCCGATATCGCCGTGCAGCGCGTCCACACTGCTCAAGACGACGCTCGTCGAGCCGGTACTGGTGAGCGTGGCTGCGATCTTTCGCCCAATGTTGCCGGATTTGCCGATGCCCACGACGACGACTTTACCCCGCCTTTTGACCGCCTCGACGATGATTTCGACCGCGCGCTCAAAGGATGAATCCAATTGCGCGCGCGCTTTCTTGAGCGCGGCGATTTCGATATCGAATACCTCACGGGCTTTGGCCAAATGATTCACACGCCGAGAATGCGCGGAACGGGAAATTAATTCAAAAAAAATCTTTAAACTGCCATTTGAAATTTTTCAAAAACGGGTTCATGGTATGAGTGCCCGAAGGCGCCGGGGACTGCGCGTTCCGCCGTAACTGCCCGCCTCCCGTCCAAAGCTTCCCGCGTGTGGAAAACGTCAACGAACAAGGAGTAAATGTTATGAGAACGGCTATACTAGGTTTATTAATAATGGGATTGGCCACTTCGGCCTTCGCGCTGGACAGGGGACAATTGAACAATCGGATACAATCCATCACCGCAAAATTCACCGCCATGGAACAGAATCGGGCCACGCGCGTTCCCCCTGATCAACTAGCGCGGGCAAACGGCATTATTTTGCTGGACCGTACCAAAGGCGCGCTGATTTTCGGCTATCACTATGCAAACGGCCTCGCGCTGGTCCGCAGCGCCGACGGACGTTGGAGCCCGGCAGGCTTTGTCGAGTCGAGCGGGGCGAGCCTGGGCCCGCAGATTGGTGGCACAAAGGACTTCTTCGTGGTCCTGATGATGACGCCATCGGCGGTTCAGACGCTTAAACAACCGGCCATAGACTTCGGGGCCAAAGCATCCGAGACGTTCGGTGGCGAGCATGCCGGAGCCAAGGTGATGACTGAATCGCATCCGGTGATGGTTTATAGCGAGCACAACGGAGCCTTTGCCGGCGCGTCCATTCGAGGCGGGTCTGTTCGCGTGGATAAGGACGCCAACGCCGCTTATTATGGCCATCCCGTTTCCATGAACGGTATTCTATTTGCGCATCAAGTTTCGCGGACGCCCGCTGAAGACGCTCTTATCGCAAAAATTGACGAGTTCTCGCGCTAAACCCGCCGGCTTATAAACGGCGTGCCGCGGCGAATTGTTCCGAAACCTGGACGAGCCGTTTGTTGTCCGCTCGGATGCGGGAGGAAAGCGTCCGGGCGGCCGCTTGCAAAAACGGTGTGGCCAGCGCTGGCGCTTCGCGGATCATCCGGTAAAAGTTTGCCGCGGATATTTTGATAAGACTGCTATCGGCGTCGGCGACAACGTCCGCGGAGCGCGGGCCGTTGTCAAAAAGCGCCATGTCCCCAAAAAAATCCCCGGCCCGGAATGTTGCCAGGATGGATTCCGTATCGCCAGTAGCAGTCCGCGCGCGCAATTCTCCGGTTAATACTAAAAACATCGCCTCGCCAAGGTCGCCTTGGCGAAAGACAATGCCATTCATGGGACATTCGTGGAGTTCCATGAAATCGGACAGGTGGGCCAACTGCGTATCATTTAGCTTTGCTAAAATTTTGATCCGGCGCAGGGAGCCGGGCGTCACACCCGCTGATGGCGCCGTTCCGGAGGCGGTTTGAAAGCACGCACGAAGCTCTGGAAATTGGGATGCTTTTCCCCACTTGTCCGCATTGCGGTCGAAAACCCAGGTATCCGCAATCACCCGGCCCTCGATGACCCATTGCGACAGCAAGGACAACTCGACCGGCCCATAAGGCGAGTTGTCAATTCCCCAAATATAATAAGAAGAATCCTGACCCACACCTGGATGCTACCATGGCCTTGCTTATTGAGTGACACAAAAAAGCTCCACTTTATGGCCGAAGATCGCCAGTTTTGGGACTTTGCTCTAATGGCCCATGGGCGCCTTCGGGAGACCTCTGGAATTCGCCTTGGACTTTTAAACGTTACTTGGTCTGCGAAAAAAGCATAAAAACGCGCGGGCCACGCGCGGTAGTGATCGCATATTGCTCTTCCTGCGAACTCTGCGGGGTTGCCAGGCCGTCCGATTGGCCTCGAACGGGTTGGTCGTCGGCAAAAAACATGAAGTGGTGGGTGCGATTGCCGGGAATGTGGTGCATTGTCAAATGCCAGGCGCCGGAGACTTCACGTTTCAACGGTATTTTTTTCCAATTGGTAAATGTCCCGGCGACTTCCACCTTGGAGGGCGCGTGTCCGTTTGGCGACTGCCATCGGAAAATTTTACTGAATATCTGTTTTCGTGCTTCGACTTGATGTGTCATGACTGTCCTTAATTATGGATCATTTGTCCTATACCAGCCTTGGGAGATACCGAATGACCGCAACAGAGGATATTCCGTTACACGGCTCACGCTTTTGCGCCGATAACCCACACTGCGTAAAAATCTTCGGAAACGGCATCAACGGCCTGTCGAATGACTTTTACTTTTCAAACTTAACACGTGAGTAGCTCGAATCCAAAGAAAATTTTCGTGGAAAGGGGGTATCTTCAAACGGTTGTTGTCGTGACGCGTTTCTCCCCCAACTGTGTGCAGGACAGGCATCGTGCCCGCGGGTTTTCCGGGGGATGTTTGCCCCGGCGTCTTTGACGGTGAACGAAGGCGTATGCTCGTCAGGCGAAATTGACAGAGCGGACTGATGTCCACCGCGCCAGGCAGCGCTAATCAGAATTCGGGTATGAGCCGAGAATTTTTACAAAATTGCAGTGCTCACCGAGATTCCGGATGGTCCGCTCGACTTTTTTCTCCTGGGCATGGCCGTCGCAATCAATGAAGAAGAAGTATTCCCATGCCTTTCGTTTGCTTGGGCGGGATTCGATTTTGGTCAAATTGATTTTTGCGCGGCGGAACGACGCGAGGGCCTCGTGCAATGCGCCCACTTTGTCCGTAACGCTAATCATCAGGCTGGTGCGGTCGAGGCCGGTGGGCGGACTGCATTGGCGGCCCAAAACCAGGAAGCGGGTGGCATTGGCGGCATTGTCCTGGATGTCCTGTTCAAGGATTTGAAGGCAATATTTTTCGGCGGCCAGGTAACCGGTCACCGCGCCGGCTTTCCGGTCCCGTGAAGCCAATTCAGCCGATCGGGCATTGGAAGAGGCCTCGAGGATTTCCGCGCCGGATAGATTTTGTTGGACCCAGCGGCGGCATTGGCCCAGCGCCTGGGGATGAATGTGCAGGCGCTTGATGTATTTGACGCCGCCGCCATTTCCGGCCAGGCAATATTGAATTGGCAAAATAATTTGGGAAACGATTTTCAATTCGCTGTCCACAAACATGTCCAGGGTATGCGTGACCACGCCTTCGGTCGAATTTTCGACGGGCACAACCCCGTAATCAGCGCGGCCTTTCTGAACTTCCGTAAAGACGTCGGCGATTGTTTTTTGCGCGGCGTAATGGAGGCTGGAGCCGAAGCGGCGTATGGCGGCCTGATGCGTAAATGTGGCTTCCGGACCCAGATAAGCGATTGCCAATGTTTTTTCCAGGGCCAGCGCGCTGGACATGATCTCGCGGTAAATGGCCCGGAGTTGTTGGGCCGTCATTGGACCGGGATTGAGCCTGGCTATACGGTCAAGAACGGCCCGTTCGCGGTGCGGTGCGTAGATTTCCTGCCCTCCGCTACGTTTGATCTCGCCAATCGCAAGGACGTGCCGTGTGCGCTCGCTTAAGAGCCGCACCAGTCGCGCATCGAGCTTATCAATGGCCTTGCGATGTTCCGGAATGTTCAACGCGGGAAGCATGAAGAAATGCAGGCGAAGAATCAAATCACTTCGCGCCATGGGCGACAGGCGCGGGGGCAGGATGGCAGGATGGACGGGATGGGAACACGACGAATAAGGGTGAAACCTTTTGCCGGCAAACCGAATCAAACCAAAACCCAATCAGTCAAACTACGTTGTATTCTGCATTAATGTGGACTCCGCACATAAATAATTGCGGATTCTCCGGCGAATAACTTCAGTTCAACGTCCCCGCTGCCTCGGCCGCTCCCACTTCCGCCTACGCTTCCGCAAAATCTTTTTGGAACTCTTTATCTTTCTTCATTTGGCGGACAATGGCCTCCGCGAGCACGCGCCCGGCATAAATATCGGTCGGATAGTGACGGTCCGTATTCAACGCGTGCCCGTGGCAGCGCCAAGAATGGTTCCACGCCGAATTTAAGCGCGCCCAGCCCTCCGTCTGCGAGCTGCCGCATGCCCGCGCCTTTCTTGAATTTTGCCACGAAAATCAGTTGGGCCTGTTCGCTTTAAGCACGGTCCATAATGACCGTTTCGTCGTCCAATGCCGTGTCACCGGGTTTGGCGCGTTTCTCGAAAACCATACATCGATGTTTTGGGACAGACGCGAAAGATCTACGAAATTCTTCGCGTAAACCATTTGCGCCCGGACGAGACGCGCGAAAAGGGATCGCTCATCGTGGCGGCGGCGCGGAAGGACAGAAGGCAGAACGAAAGGAGGGTGAATGGGATTGGAGTTTTCATTTTAATCATTTCAGATTTTAGTCCGTTCACGCTGCAATCGTCCAGTCAGAGGATTCACATCCGCAGCTATGACGTTTCACTAAGGAGCTGTTACGCCGACGCGGTAAAAGTATGGGACGTTGTTGGTGGCAGAGGCGTCTGTATAGCTGGTGGTGTTGGTTTGGCCGGTGACGTTGGATTGGATCGTGGTGAATGGCGGTTCTGAGATCAGATTCGTCGAGCGCTGGAGGAAATAGGGAATCCCACTGACACCTTGCCAGGTGACTTTCACACCAGTTTTGATGTTGGTGGTGACGGGCGTGAGCATGGCCGGGACGGAGGCGGAGTTGGTCGGATTCAGGCTGGCGATCCAGTCCTGATAGACGTCAAAGGCGGTGCCGTCTAAATCCTTGAAGTCAACGGAGCCATCGGTCGGCAGGCCGTATTGTTTGAGATACGCGTAGGAGATGACCAAGGTTGGCGTTTGATATTCGTATGCGCCGATGTCCACGGTGCCGCCGACGATGCGGGGATTGGCGGAGGCCGAGTGCGGGCTCGGGGATTTGCCCGAAGCATTGCGCGAACGAGTGAGGCGAATGCCCATCATTTTTAAACACAAGCCCGGTGAATCGTTGCAAGCAGAGGGAATAGAACAGGACGCGCTGGGCGTTTTTACAGGCGCGGAATTGTCGAATCAAGGCCATGCGCCGGTGTCGCCGAAAATTATTTTGTTCCTGGAGAACGTCCGGGACGTGGCTGAGGGCGACGGCAATAGTTTTCGCGGGGAAATCCGGATGGCTTTTCTGCACGAGTTGGGACATTTTTTGCGCCTGGATGAGGACGATTTGACGGAGGCGGGCTTGGAATAGCTTCATTTTATTGGGTTTCGACGGGATTTCCGGGCGGTGAAAAAAGGCCAAAAAAATTTTGAAAAAACACTTGCGGCGGGTATGTTCTTTGGTAAAGTAAGCGTCCGCTCGTCGAGCAAGAGGCGAGGGTGGACAAAAGTCCATTGACAACAGACGCGGGTGTGTTAGGATACGCGTCCCCGAAAATTGAATCTGATTGCCGATTTGGAAAGTGGCGATTCGGCGGTTGGTTTTTTTTCCCCTAAAGGGAAATGGCGCTGAGAGGCGCTTTTAAGGTTTCGGAAAAATTTTGGGCGTCCTTTATGGCGCCATTGCTCTTTGAAAATTGATTTGTGCGATTAGTGAGAGCCCCTTCAAGGGTGGCCTGTTAGTGGGCCGTCCAAGAAGGTTTTAACCAATAAAGCCCTTCAATTTTACGATTGAAGGCGAATCAACTAACGTTTTTTTACGGAGAGTTTGATTCTGGCTCAGAACGAACGCTGGCGGCGTGGATAAGACATGCAAGTCGAACGCTGGTTTGCGGGTAGCAATATTTGCAAACTGGAGTGGCGCAAGGGTGTGTAACACGTGGGTAATCTGCCGTGAAGTCTGGGATAACTCGCTGAAAGGCGAGCTAATACCGGATGTGAACGCAAGTTCAAAGTTGGGGACCGCAAGGCCTGACGCTTCACGATGAGCCCGCGGCCTATCAGCTAGTTGGTGAGGTAACGGCTCACCAAGGCTAAGACGGGTAGCTGGTCTGAGAGGACGACCAGCCACACTGGAACTGAGACACGGTCCAGACACCTACGGGTGG
>JBOHXA010000542.1:0-16327 GCA_050737335.1 Limisphaerales bacterium
GACCAGCATTCCAATCGGAGGCGGGCGAGCGGCGGCGACGAGCTTCGAGCCTCCAGATCGCGTCGCCGCCGGTCGCCAAGCGTAACGGACTCGCCTGCCTCCGGCTGGAATGCGCCATTTTGACCCACAAATTGTGCTACAGAGCCATTTGTTTGAAGACAGTACGTAAAAGTTTTTATTCCGGGGTTGTATGGCCAGTGTGCTAGGCTTTGCCGGCATGGGCCGGGGCTGGCTTCTGTAAATCATGACCGCCAATCACAAGGAATTTTTCGCCGTAGCGATTTTTTGCGTGACATATCTGCTCATCTGCGGACGGCAATTTAAAGTACTGCCGTTGAATCGTCCGGCGGCGGCGTTACTGGGCGCGGTGCTTATGTGGGCCTGCGGGGTCATGACACCCGAGCAGGCTTATCATGCGGTGGACTACGACACGCTCGTGCTATTGATGGGGATGATGATTATCACCGCGTACTTGTTCATCGCCGGATTTTTTGAATGGGCGGCGGATTGGATTTTGTTTCGCGCGAAAAACGCGGCGGCGCTGCTGTTGTCATTGGTTTGTGTCTCCGGAATCTTATCGGCGCTGCTGGTCAACGACACTATTTGTCTGATGTTGACGCCGCTGGTCGTGGCGGTGCTTGCGCGCGGAAAACTGCCGCTGCCGCCGTATCTGCTGGCATTGGCCATGAGCGCGAACCTGGGCAGCGCCGCCACGCTGGTGGGGAATCCTCAGAATATGATTATCGGTCATTTATCCGGAATTCCGTTCGTGCGATTTTCGGTTTCACTGGCGCCAGCGGCTGTGGCGGGATTGGCGATTGAATATGGGATTCTGCGTCTGGGCTTCCACAAAACGCTCACGGCTGCGGTTATTCATCGTCCGGAGAGGCGGCCGCACAAACCGGATATGGGACTTTTGGCCCTGACATTTATCGTCACGGCGCTGGTTTTCGCGGGATTCATCCGAGGATTGAACCTGCCCTGGACGGCATTGAGCGGCGGGGCATTGCTAATGGCGCTGGCGCGGCGAGACACGCGCGAGGCCCTGAAGCTCGTGGATTGGCACTTGTTGGTCTTCTTTGCGGCGTTGTTTATCGTGGTTGCGGGCCTGAACGGGACCGGGTTGCCCGACAGTATTTATCATCAGCTCCGGCCGGTTTTGGGCACGCGCGCGGCGAGTGAGGCCTGGAATTTCGCCTGGTTATCGGTTATTGGCTCGAACATTTTTTCCAATGTGCCGTTTGTGCTGGTGGCGGGCAAATGGATTCATGATTTCGCGCAGCCGGAACTGATGTGGAAGGTCATGGCGCTGGCGACAACCTTTGCCGGAAATCTCACGATCCTCGGGTCCGTCGCCAATATCATCGTCATGGAATCCGCGCGTCGGCGGATTGAAATGGGATTTTGGGATTATGCGAAGTTCGGCATTCCGGTGACTGTGCTGACGACCCTTGCCGGGATGATTATTGTGTTGTTAATGCAATTGTAGCAGGATGGCGGGGGAAAAATCGCATGGCAGCGCCACTGGCCAACGCGATATCACCGTCCGTAGAGCGGGGGGAAGGGATTCAGGAGGGGCTTCGGCGAGGCTCGTAGGGCGGCCGAGCCGACACGGACAGCGGCGCGCAGGCCTCTCAACCCATAGCATGACCGTAAATCAGCTTGGCAGTGGCGGGTCGTTTTGTTTAATTGCCCGCGCTTGATGAGACCACTCCCTGCCATTGCGCTCCTGTTACTGGTGGGCACGGCGTTTCCATTCATCGCGCAAGCGCAGGATAAAGAATATAATTTTTATTCGCTCCATGACATTCTTCCCGACTTTCCGGAAGGCACGATCCAATGGGACCCGACCACGGGCGAGTACTACGCGACCAACGAATTGCTACAATATGGAAAGGTCACGCTCATGTCCGACAGCGCCCGGTTCAACCCGTCCACGGGTGAAATCATCGCCGAAGGGCACGTGCGCATCGAGCAAGGCGGCGAGACATTCATCGGCGAACAGATCATTTATAATCTGAAAACGCACCAGATGGAAAGCGGCGGATTTCGCACGGGGAAACCGCCGGTCTATGCTGAAGGGGCGATCATCCAGGGGAACACCACCAATAAAACCTACGTCGCGAAGTATGTGGCGATGACGACCGACAACGTGAATAAGCCCGACTTTTATGTTCGCGCGAAGCGAATGACGATCATTCCTGGAAAGTTTTTTGAAGCGTGGAACGCGGTGCTTTTTGTGAAAGGCGTTCCGTTGTTTTATTTTCCCTATTTCCACCATTCACTCACGCTACACGCCAATGATCTGATGGTAATGCCCGGGGACGACACTACGTATGGGCCCTTTTTATTGGGAAGATATGACTGGAAGTTTGGCCACGACCTGGATGGAAGGTTTCATCTGGATTATCGGGAGAAACGGGGTGTTGGGCTTGGACCGGACATGAATCTGCGCCTTGGCCAATGGGGTGCGGCGCAGATGAAGTATTATTATTTGCATGACCTCGACCCGGAAGAAAGCGTCAGCAGCAACGCCTTTCAGAACCTGCGGCCGATCCCGAAAGATCGCCAGCGCTTTTACCTGGGCTGGCAGGCCACACCGTATACGAACTTTAATACCAAGGCGCTGGTCAATTACCAGAGCGACCCATTGCTGCTTCACGATTTTTTCCAGAGTGATTACGGGATAAATCCGCAGCCCAATACATTTGTAGAAGCCAACAAATACCAGGACAACTGGAGCCTGGACGCCCTGAGCACCCCGCGCATCAACAGTTTTTTTGACCAGGTCGAGCGCCTGCCGGACGTTCAACTGACTGGTTTTCGGCAGCAAATCTTCAATACGCCGGTTTATTACGAAAGCCAAAGTTCGATTGGTTACTATGAAAGATATTTTGCAGGCACCGATACGCTTTTTGGCAATACCAATTTTACCGCGCCGGACTACTCCGCGCCGCGGGCCGATACTTTTCACCAGTTGCTCCTGCCTGAAACCTTTTTTGGATGGCTCAATGTGACGCCGCGCGTGGGCGGGCGCGCGACGTGGTATGGGGCGGAGCGGGGCCCCGGCGGAACGAATTCGCAGGGCGCACGGTACGTCTTGAATACTGGCGCCGATGTCTCATTCAAGGCGTCGCGGTTGTGGCGGGGCGCGACGAATGCGGCGCTCGACGTGGACGGTCTGCGTCATGTCATTGAACCGACTCTCACTTATGCGTATGTTCCCCGCCCCAATGAGACGCCGGGGCAATTGCCGCAATTCGACACGCAGCTTCCCAATCTCATGATACTTCCGGTGGAATATCCAGATTACAACGACATTGATTCCATTGACAGCGAAAACGTCCTTCGTTTCGGGGTTCGCAATACGCTTCAAACCATGCGCGAGGGCCAGCTCGACGACTTGCTGGACTGGAACGTCATGCTGGACTGGAACCTCACGCCGAATGGACAGACCAATAATATCTTTTTGCAGCCCCAAAAAACTTTCGACGACCTGTATTCCGATCTCGTATTCAAGCCGCGTTCGTGGGTGGCGCTCAAATCTGTGCTGCGCTACGACATTAACGACAGGCAATTGAACATGGCCTTTCACCAGGTGACCTTTGCTCCCGGCGACCGCTGGAGCCTGGCGCTGGGGTATTGGTATCTGCATCCGGGATTCGTTGACACTGGCGATAATGTCATAACCGGGACCGCGTTTTACCGTCTGAATGAAAACTGGGGCGTGCGGGCCACCGACTATTTCAACGCCGGGACCGGCAAACTGCAGGAACAATACTATAGCCTCTATCGTGACTTGCGCAGCTTTACGGCAGCGGTCACCTTTCGGCTGATTAACAATGGCGGCGGCCAGCCATTGGATTACGGCTTCGCTTTCAGCATCTCCCTGAAAGCCCATCCGCGGTATAAGATGGGCGAAGACACGATTCTTCCCTATGAAATGTTGGGGGAGTGAAACTGACAACTTGAAACTGAAATGCCTCCTGACTAAAGTGCGATATGTTCGCGTTCCTGCCATCTGAGCTCCTGAATTGGCACTGGCTCCTGGGAAATCCACTGTCGGTGGCAATCATCGTTTTCCAGATCTGGATGTTTGCCCACGCGCTGCTGAACCGGGAATGGATTTGGGCCGCATTTATTTTCGTCGGCTTCGGCTTTACGGCATTGTGGTATTATCTGGCGGTCTATCGGGCCACGGCCGCCTCGAGCGTCAGCGGATTTGAGTTGCCGGGCGCGCATAGCCGCAAGCGCATCCGCGAACTGCAATCTCAAATTCATCACATTGATAACGCGGCCCAACATTTCGAATTGGGCGACGTCTTTTTCGAAAAAGGGAAATTGGCTGAGGCGGAAAAATGTTATCGCGCCGCGCTGGAACGCGATCCCAAAGACATTGACGCGCGCGCGCACCTGGGCCAATGCCTTGTGCGGCTGAACCGGCCGGCCGAAGGGCGTCCGATTCTGGAAAATGTGATGAATGAAAAACCCGAGCACGAATACGGTTACACGATGATGGCGCTGGCCGAAGCGCTGGGGGCGCTTGGTGAAACCGACAATGCCATACTCTACTGGGAGCACGTCACGCAAAACCATTCGTATCCGCGCGCCAAGGTGCAGTTGGCCGAGCTTTACAGGAGGAAAAAGCAGCCCGACCTCGCCCGGGCGGAACTGAAGGACGTTTTAAGCGACGACATCCACGCGCCCGCCTTCCAGCGCCGGCGAGACCGGGTGTGGATCCTCAGGGCGAAGAGTTTAATGAGGAATTTGTAAGGGTCATCCTGCCGGCAACCGCCACGATGGCTGGAGCGGCTGAAGTTCCGGCATTTCCTTTGCCATGCCCGCGCCGCCGAGATCGGACAGGCGTTCGCCCGCGGGGCGAACTCGCGATTGAAAACTGGCCAGGGCGTCGTTGAACGCCGAATTGGCGCGATCCAGCCCGGCGCGGAGTTTCTCGAAATGCTCCATGAACTTGACAACGCGGGAATAAAGTTCGCTGGCGGCTTCGGCGATTTGCTGCGCATTCTCGGTTTGGGCCTGCTGCTGCCAGCTCACGCTGACCGAACGCAATAGCGCAATGAGCGATGCGGGGGTCGCCAGCAAAATTTTCTTTTCGGCGGCCCAGACGATCAGGTCCCGGTCGCCTTCCAGCGCGGCGCTGAACAGCGATTCGGCCGGCAGAAACAAGACGACATAATCCAGCGCATTTGCAAACTGTCTTGAATAATCCCGGTCAGCCAGCCCTTTGATGGCGGCCTTCAATTTTGCGGCGTGCGCGGCCAGGGCCTGCTCGCGATTCAGGGGATCCGCCGATTCCAAAGCGTTGAGAAAATCGAAGTCGGGAACCTTGGCGTCAACGATAATCACCCGTTCGGCAGGGAGGCGTACAACCAGGTCTGGCCGGCCGTCGCCGGCTTGTGATTGTTCGGTAAAATCGCAATGGGCGCTCATGCCGGCGGCCTCGACAACGCGGCGCAGCGTTTCCTCGCCCCAGCGGCCGCGGGCGGGGTTGGAGCGCAGGACCATTCGAAACTGGAGCGTCTCCTGGGCGAGCGTCTGGCTATGTTGAGAGAGGGTCTCCATTTGTTTTTTTACTTCACCGAGCGCGGAGGACTGCGCGGTTTCGCTTTGCTGCAACCGTTTTTGGTAATTATCGAGCTGTTGCTTGAGCGGTTCGACGAGTGTTTTGATGGCTTCCTGCCGTTGCGCCAGGTCCCCTTTGGCCGATTCCTGAAGCTTTCCGAAGGATTGCTCGGCCAGGCGCAAAAATTCGGGCGCGCTTTGTTTGAGGGCATCCGCGCTCAATGCCTTGAACGTATCGCGCAAGTCGGCCATGGCCTTTTCCTGCAATGCTTTCTGGCCGGCCAACATTTTCTCGGCGGCGTCCCGATTGGCTTCGGCCGCGGCGCGCGCGTTTGTGGCTTCCATCAAATTCGCGCGCGACTTATCGAGGTCCGACTGCCGCTGGAGGATTTGCTCGCGCAATTCGTTTTCAAGCCGTCGGTCGTTTTTGCCCGCCCATTTAAGCCAGCCTGCGAGAAATCCCGCCGCTCCCCCGAGCAACAGCGCTATGAGCAAATCAATTCCGAGCGGCATAGCCATCTAAATTCAGCGACTTTGGACAACCCTGTATTGTTCGCCACGTTTCATGCCGGGAACTTTTTGATTTCATATCAATAATGCGCGACCACCTCGATCTCGACGTTTGCCCCTTTGGGCAGCGCGGCGACCTGGATCGTGGAACGGGCGGGATAATTATCGGTAAAATATTTCGCGTAAATTTCATTCATGCCGGCAAAATCGGCCAGACTTGTCAAAAAGACGGTGCTTTTAACGACATTGGCAAAAGTCAACTTTTGATCATCTAATATCGCCTTAACGTTTTGGAGGACACGGTCGGTTTGCGCTTTAATATCGCCGGAAATCAGGTTTCCATCCTTCGGATCAATCGGAATCTGCCCGGCGCAAAAGAGCAAGTCGCCGACGCGCGCGGCGTGGTTGTACGGTCCGACTGCGGCGGGGGATTTCGACGGTTTAATGATTTGTTTTGCTGACATATCGCTGTGGAGGGTGGCCGGAATGGGGCCGTTGTGGCAAGATTAAATGGCTCGGTGGCAAGAGGCGTTGAAGCGTTGCACCTACTCCTGGCAACCGAAAGCGGTTTAAGGACCCCACTGCGGGTCTGGCTGTGGCGCTACTCCACTGACATTCCCAAAATCAGGCGGCATTACGAATCCACGCGCGGGCGCCGACTTTCGAAGTCAAGGAACTTGTTTTCAGGCGTTCCACCGATAAAAATACCCGCCTTATGCAAATGCATATGCTGAATTGGGTGAGAATGACCAGACTGCCGGGCCGAACATTGTTGATCTTTGCAATAGCATTGCTCTCGCCAACCCTTTGGGCCAAAACGTGTTTTGTCTATTTCGGCACGTTCACTGACGTGTCAAGCCGGGGAATCTATGTATCCCGGTTGAACATGGATTCGGGAAAAGTTTCAGCGCCTCGATTGGCAATTGCCCTGGACAATCCCAATTACCTCGCGGTTTCACCGGATGGCGGTTTTCTTTTCGCGGCGACGCGCGCCGGCGGGAATCATCAAGGCTTCATTGTTTCATTTGCCATTGATGGAAAGACCGGCGCTCTGCGGCGCAGGGACACCGAGCCGTCCGGCGGCGTGGGTCCTTCCTACGTGGCTGACGACGCGGCCGACCAGTGTGTCCTGGCTTCGAATTATGGGAGCGGGAGCGTGAAATCTTTTCATTTAAATCCTGATGGCACATTGGCCGGCGGCTCCGTCATCCAACACCACGGCAGCAGCGTCAATCGCGCCCGCCAGAGTCGTCCTCATCCGCATTGTTTTGTTCCGGCGCCCGGGGGAAGGTTCGCGCTGGCGTGCGACCTGGGCCTGGACAAAGTCATGGTGTATAAGGTGAACCCGGCCAATGCCACCCTCACGCCGAACGATCCGCCCTTCGCCACAGTCGCGCCCGGGTCCGGTCCGCGCCACATCGCATTTAGCCCGGACGGGAAAACGGCCTGCGTTCTTTCGGAGATGGCATGCACGGTGACTGTGTTTGATTGGGACGCAAAGCACGGGAGACTGACGCAGCGCCAGTCACTCTCGCTCCTGCCGCCGGGCCAATACAAGGATTGGTTCACGGCCGCGGAAATTGCGTATCGGCCTGACGGTCGATTTGTCTATGCCACGGTACGGGGACACAACAGCGTCTCAGTCCTGGCTGTTAAAGGAAAAGGACTTTTGCTCATCCAGAACCTGCCATGCGGCGGCGATTTTCCGCGCGGCATGGGCATTGATCCCTCGGGCCGCTGGCTGATCGTCGGCAATCAAAAATCCAGAACGGCGACGGTCTTTGCGATCAATAAGCGGACGGGATTGCTGAAACCAACCGGAGAAGTCCTGAACGCGGGAATTGCGGTGGACGTAAAATTTGCCCCTGTTTCAGAATGATCGTTCCCGCCGCCGGGAAACGAATTTTTCAACATACTTTCCCAGCAAATCCGCTTCGAGATTGACAGCCTCACCGACTGTTCGCTGGCTCAGGTTGGTCATTTCGTACGTATGGGGGATGATCCAGACCCGAATCCATTTTTTGGCCGCCTGGGCCACAGTCAGGCTGATGCCGTCAATGGCAATGGAACCTTTTTCAATGACATAACGCGTCACATGGTCCGGGACGGCGATGTCCAGAATGCGGTCCGAGCCGGATTGTTCCCAACGTGAAATCGTGCCCGTGCCGTCAATGTGACCGGCCAGAAAGTGGCCGCCGAGTTCGTCACCGGCCCGCAACGCGCGTTCCAGGTTTACCCGGGCGCCTGTTTTGAGGAATTGAAAATTTGTGCGGCGCCACGTCTCGCGCAGCAAATCAAATTGGATGAGACTGGAGCGGCCGCGCGTCATGATCCTGGTTGCCGTAAGACAACAACCGTTCACGGACAGGCTCGCGCCGATCTTCAAAGCGCGCGCGGTTTTTTTCGCGCGGACCTGCAATGCAATTGAGCCCGAGACGCGCTCGATTCTCTCGACCGTTCCGGTTTCTTCAATGATCCCCGTGAACACCCAGCCATTTTAAACAAAGCGACGAGCGACCGAAATGTAAAACTGGCTTTCGCGGAATTCTTACAGGGCGACTCTTGCGGTCATCGCCAAATCCGCGCCCATTTTTCCCCATTCAATGTCCCGCAACTGAACCGCCTGGCGCAACTGTTTGACGCCTTCGCCGGCCACCGCCTTTCGAGAGGCATTCCCCCCCAGGACGCGCGGCGCGTAGAAAAATCTGACGCGGCGCGCCAGGCCATTGAACAAAAACATCGCGTTCGTTTCGCCGCCGCCTTCCACCAAAAGGCTCGTCACATTTTCGGAACCGAGCCGCGCCATCAGCCAGCGCAAGTCCAGCCTGTTGCGGAATGCGAAACGCGAAGCGCGGAGTGGCGGTCCGCCCGAGGACAAAGAATCGCAAAGCGGTGCGACGAGCACGTTGACTCGCCTGGCGAGGGCGCTGCGGCGATTCCGCGGGGCGTGGGCGCAAAGCACAATCGTCGTCAGGCTGGCGAATTCGTCGCAAACGACTTTCGCATTCAATGGCGTGCGCCCCATCGAATCCAAAATAATGCGCCGTAACGGTGTCAATTTTGCGTTTAAATTTCCTGAGGGTCCTGGACGAAAAGTCAACGATGGATCGTCCGCCAATACCGTATTGATCCCTGCCAACACCGCATCGGCGCCCTGGCGCAATTTCATTCCCGAGGCACGCGCCTGAGGGCCGGTGATCCATTTGGATTGTCCACTGGCCGTGCCGATTT
Organism: Limisphaerales bacterium; assembly: GCA_050737335.1. Classification (GTDB taxonomy): domain Bacteria; phylum Verrucomicrobiota; class Verrucomicrobiia; order Limisphaerales; family UBA11358; genus UBA11358. Next base: position 9,325 of record JBOHXA010000542.1, read on the forward strand.
TGCCGTCCAGTGTCATGGCCGCTTTTACTGTGACAAACGGCGTGCGATGCACAATCCAATGATTGAACGCCTCGTTCAATCGCGCGCAGTCATCGGCAAGGACGCCGGTGACGACCTCCAATCCAGCGCGCCGCAAAATTGGAAAAGCAGCGCCCGCATGGATCGGGTTGGGGTCCGTCGCCCCCACGATCACTTTGCGAATGCCAGCGGCGATGATCGCGCCGGCGCAGGGGGGGGTGCGGCCATGCGAGGAGCAGGGTTCGAGAGTGACATACAGCGTCGCGCCTCGTGGATTGACCCCGCGTTTTTGAGTCCGGGCCAAAGCCTCCATTTCCGCATGCGGCAATCCGGCGCGACGATGCCATCCGCGCCCGATGATTTTTCCTTGTTTAACCAGAACGGCCCCGACCATTGGATTGGGTGAGGTGCTGCCGTAACCGCGCCGCGCCAGCGCCAGGGCCAGGCGCATAAAATGAGAGTCATTCTTCACCCTTGTAATATTCCACTTCTGTCATCTCAAAACCAGAAGCGAATGCCCACGGCGCCATCCAAGTAACCTCTGCCAAAAGGAGCAAAGATCACTTCCGGGGCAACTTCGGCAAAAATGTCTATGGGAACGTCTTCAAACATATATGAGATGCCAATGGGGAATCGGAAGCCGCCGAGATCGGAACGTCCATCGTCACGGAACCTCCCGACAAGTCCGGCGCCGAAATAGACGGGAAGTTTGCCTGAGTCGAGACTGAATAAATCAAAATCATGGACCAGAAAGTCGGCGTGGATTTCCGCGGGCGCATGCGCGTACGGGGACAATCCAAACGCGCCATCCACAGCCAGCATATCGTTTAGCCAATATTTCGCATTCACACCAATGGGCGCTCCCAACTGGATGCCAACGCCCACATGATGGGCGTAATCATCCGTGTACAACATGCCGTTGGCGCTTTGCGACCGGGCGTTCGATCCGTACAGACACAGTCCCAGCGTTACCGTGGCCGTTAGTATTGATAAACATTTCTTTTTCATAGAGGGGGATGCATTGCCATTTTCATGCCAGCCAGGAACGAAATCGAAGGGTTGAAGTTAATGCGTTAAAGCGCGGACAATGGTTTACCCGCAAGCTGAAAGACGCGGAAGCCACTTTGCGATATTGCCTTTTGCACTATGGCATTGTCTTTTGCAATAACCGTAACCGCCACGCGGGTGAGTGGTATCCAGAACAAGTCCGCAGTCCGGCGCCGTCCCAGGCTGCTTTGCCGAGTCTTTATTTATTTGTGGCGCGGCGCCGGCGCCCGGGGCCCATTGTGCGGTTGATAATTCTTTTCCTCCTGGCTGGCGGGACGCTGGCCGCGCTGCCCGGCCCAACCGCGTTCGTCTTCGGCGATCGTTTTATGATGGCGGAGTTCGCGCTTTTTATCCGCGCCTCTGTTAGTTCCTGGCATGGCTATTCCGTTCAGCTAATCGCTTGCCATCCCACGTGGTCCGCGATGAGTCCATTGCTCAATCATTGTTTCTGATATACTCCCATAAGCTGGGCCTGGCCCATAACGTGCCCTTCCATCGCCTTAAGAAGGTCTCTTTTATCCGCGCCGGCTTCCAACTGTGGTGTTGCGTCGAGCGCAAATAATTTGAAGAAGTAGCGATGCGGCTTTTGGGTTGGCGGCATCGGGCCGACATATCCGATTTTAAAGAAACTGTTTTTGCCTTGCCGGGCGCCGTCAAGCGGTGCTTCCGAGCGCTCAACATTCTCGGGCAAACGATGAACGGTTGATGGCAAATCATAAATAACCCAATGCACGAAAGTTCCCAAGGGCACGTCGGGATCATCCACAATCAAGGCAAAACTTTTTGTGCCGTCAGGCTCACCGCTCCATGCAAGCGGCGGCGAGATATTCTCTCCCTGTCCTGAATATTTTTTCGGGATCATCCCGTTGCTTGAAAAAGCGTCACTATTTATGCTAAATCCCATAATTTTCTCCTTTCTATCCATTGGTTGTCAGGCACTGTGCCTGGTGGTGTGTGATCGTTCCTCTTTTGGCGTCCGGGGGATGCTTCGGCCCGCGGCCTGAAGCGCCGCGGCGAGGGGTTGCAATGCCCGGCGTGTGTCCTGGCTGGACAATTGACTGAGCAAGCTTAGCAGGGCCGGCGGTTTTCCGGCCGTCGAACCAGCCGTTGCGCGGGAAACCGATTCCATTATGTTCTCCAAAGTATCCGGCTCGATTGAGCCAAGAGTTTTGACAAGGATGGCGAGGTTCCGAACGGTGCGGACGACTTCGTCGCGTTCCAGCGTTTCGGTAATTATTTCGAGCGCCTTTTCCATGGAGCCGAGGCCATCCTTGATCATTTCTAAAATTCCTTTTTCGCGCAACAATTGCAAAACGGCGTAACCATCCAGTATCGCCCCGGCGTATTCCCCGGGGGCGTGGCGCAGGTCACGACAAGATTCCTGCTTTTCATTTGGCGGCTGATGCGCGTATTCAATTGCTTCGGCCATAATCAACCTCCATCTGTTGCCCCCGGCGGCAACGGCGCGTCTTTATAAGCATTGGATAACCTATATTCCATAGTTTCCCCATCAGGCGTGAATTGAACAAGCATAGTCCTCTTTTCCCGGAGGAATGGTGGGCAAATCACGTGCCAAAGCTTTTCCTGGCGGGGTTTATCTAAAAGATCTGAACCCATCGCCTCGCCCGGGATGCGAATTGCATTGCGTTCTTGCAAATGGCTGAGTGTGGGGGCCTGCGCGCCAGGATTTTAGGCGATGGCGTGCTGTCGGAGAATGCGCGCTGATTCCGGGCGGGAGTGAACGTGTCGCGCCACTCCGTTCAATGATAGTATTTCCTCAGGCCGACGGGCAACTTGCCCACCTTCAATGCGGACTCAAACATCCGCAAATCTGAATCGCCATCGAGGTTCAAAACTTTTCCCGCATCCAGCGCTGCGACTGGCACGCCGTCGCGCAATAAGACCCGGTTGCGCCATAGTGCCGGAATGCGGGGGCCGGGCGTTAAAATGCCGACCAGGTTCAGTGGATCCGAACCGCTTAATGATACCAAGTCCTTCGACTGTCCGGCCTTGCATAATGATCGCAAATGGCCGATTGCATCGGGCAAAGCGAATTGTTCGCCACTGATGCCGCTGATAAAATGACCGCCGCGAATTTCGCCCCGCGCCTCCATTTGCCGATATACCCGGCCCAGATCAAACCAAGATACATTTAACGCTTCGCGGTCCAAAAGCTTCCGGAACACGACACCGTAACGCCGCAACAACGCGCGGGCAAACGCTTCAATCGCCTGAATAGCGGCCTGGCTGTGCGCGGCGGAAACCGGCTCGATCGTTTCATCGGCCACGCATCGCCGCAGCAACGACCATCGTCCGGCGTATTCAATGCTCGTCACAACGCGATGCCGTCGCGGACGGCCGGCGTCTCCGAATCGTTCCCGCTTTTCCGGCGGCGTCAACAATGCCCGCAAACCCTCAAAGCTATCGGCCGTTACCCACCCCTGCGACACCAATTCTCCCAGGGCCTGCTCAACGCGTGACTTCAACAATCCGGTGTGTCGCACAATCTCGCCGAAGAATAACGCTCCTTTGGCCGCCAGTGTCTTTAACACAGTTTCTGTTTCCGACGAGAGATTTGCGCGCGGCTTCCTTGCAAGTTGCAGCCAATGGGGCACGTTTTCCTTGCTGAAAATGGAAATCGGGGTTGATCGTAGCGGCGGAAACCCTCTCGCAGTTTGCGGCGGCGGAGATAATCTTCCCCAGCCGAACCTGCCCGTGAAACAAAGTTGGTCGAGCCAGCGCGGGTCGTAATCCTTTATGCGCGCCGCGAGAATGGCCGGCTCCCACGCGGACGCGGGCAATTCGTAGCCGTCCAGGTGATGCAGGACGGCCTCGACGCCGTTGATCTGCTCCATCATCCGCGCCGGGAATACGCGTTGCCAGGACAGCAGGAACCGTTGAAAATCCGCCACGGAGACGGGCTGTATTTCCGCGCGCAAACGATTGAGGGTCAGGCGATGAATGCGCGCGAGCAAACGGCGGTCGCACCATTCGGTCGCGGCCACGCCAGGATGAAATTTCCCTCTGAGAACAAATCCTTCCGCCTCCAGCGCCAGCAACGCTTGTTCGACAGGTGAGGAAGGCAGCTGGAAAAATACCGCCAACGCGTTTACCGTAACCGGTCCCGTGCTCTCCATCCGTCCCCGCGCCAGTTCCTTCAATGCCTCCTCGGGACTGGCCGGATCTTGCGCCACCAAACTCACAACCTTCAGCGGCGCGATTTCCCGACCAGGATAAACCTTGCGAACGAAAGCAATTCTTTCCGAGGCAAACCAAAAGGGCGGTTCAACCATCCGGGCGATCCGGTTTTGCGCGCTCAATTCCTGAATCCATTTTTCAGAGTCCGGATGGCGCCGTTTCAGTTCATCCGTTGACACAACGCCCAATTGCAAAATCGCGTCGTGCAATTCATCGGCATTTTGGGGCCGCGGCCAGGCTTCGAGAGACACGCGCTCGATGGCGGTGGCATCCAAAATGCCCAGTTCACCGCCGCCTGAATCGCCCGCGCGCCGCGTCTGGACGGCATGTGCCCGCCGTTCCTCCAGGGGAGCGTTATCCAAAAACGCATACGGCCGCGCGTTCAGGATTTCTGATGCCAGCGGCGACGGCTCCGGCAGGTCGCGCGCGACGCATTCAATCTCGCCCCGTTCAATCCGGCGGAGCAACTGTTCCAGTCCCTCAATGTCCATCGCTTCGACCAGGCAATCATCTATCGTCTGTTTCACCAGAGGATGATCCGGCACTTCCCGGTCACCGGCGATGTTCTCAGGGCAGGCGAGTTGATCGGGAAACACCGCTGCCAGGAGGTTTTCCGCTTCCATCCGTTGCAGCGGCGCGGCAATCTTCCGGCCGCCGCGCTGCCTGGGCAATGCCAGTGCCCGGGTCGCGTTCCAACGCCATCGAATCGGAAACATGGGCGAATCCAGGAGCGCCTGCACCAGAATCTCGCGTACGGTTTTGCTGTTCAGATAGCGGAAAACCTCCTCCAGCGGAAATGAATGTTGCGTGCCAAGCGACAGAACGATCGCGTCATCCGTTGCCGCGCTCTGCAACTCAAAATTGAAAGACCGGCAAAAACGCTTCCGCAGCGCCAACCCCCAGGCCCGGTTCAAACGCGCTCCAAACCGTGAATGAATCACCAATTGCATTCCGCCGGATTCATCAAAAAACCGCTCCATGATAATGGTTTTCTCCGACGGCAATGTGCCCAGGGCTTTGCAAGCGTCGTAAAAATAAGTCGCCAGTTGCAATGCTCCGGCTTGTGATAACGGCGATTGCGCATTGGCAGGCACGGCGCGCATGCCAGGTGGCGCCGCCAGGGGCGTTCGTGGCTCCGGTCCAGTCCCCGGGGAAAGGGCGGAAGAAACAATTTCAGGCGCGACAAACATTTCGTGAATCCCGGCCGCCAACTGGTCCACGTTGACTTCACGGTTGCCTCCGGCTTTCGACAGTTCAGCCGCGTGGGCGGCAATTTTTTCGTCCAACCCGGAAATCGCCCGCGACAATTCCGCCGTGCGCGCCGGCGCTTCGCCCAGCCAAAAGGGAATTCCCGGCGGCTGGCCGCGCGCATCCTCCACTCGCACCGTCCCGGCGACAACCTGAACAATTTTCCACGAGGCATTGCCCAACTGGAACACGTCGCCGGCAATGCTTTCCACCGCGAAATCTTCATTTACCGTCCCGATGAACGTCTGGGCCGGTTCCAATACAACACGATAATCCGCGTTGTCAGGAATCGCGCCGCCCGAAGTCAACGCCGTCAGGCGCGCGCCGCGGCGGCCACGAATTCGATGATTAATCGGGTCATAATGAATGAGCGCCGCGCGCCGTCCGCGCTTCGTGCTGAAGCCGTTATTTAACATGTGCAGCACATCCAAAAATTCCTGCCGCGCCAGATGCCGGTACGGGAATGCGGCTGTGACTAATTCATACAGATCTCCTTCCTTCCACTCCTCGGCGCCGGCCGCGGCCACGATCTGTTGCGCCAGAATGTCCATTGGTTTTGCCGGAATAATCAAATGGTCGAGTTCTCCCCGCCTTATGCATTGCAGCGTCGCCACGCATTCGACCAATTCGTCCCGTGTCAAGGGGAACAATCGCCCTTTGGGCAGGCCGCCCCGAAAATGGGCGGCCCGGCCAAATCGCTGGAGACAGGTCGAAATCGAACGAATGGAACCGAGCTGACAAACCAAATCCACCGTCCCGATATCAATTCCCAGTTCCAGTGATGACGTGGCCACCAAAGCCTTAAGCTCTCCGCGCTTCAAGCGGTTCTCCGCATCCAATCGCAGCTTTGTTGAAAGACTCCCATGATGCGATGCAACATTGTCCCGCCCCAGCAATTCGCATAAATGCGCCGTGACACGCTCGGCCAGCCTGCGCGTATTGACAAAAACCAGGGTCGTGCGATGCGCTTGAATCAATTCGCCGATCCGGCGGTACACTTCTTCCCACACTTCGTTGGACATGACCGCCTCCAGCGGCGATTGCGGCAGTTCAATGGCCAGGTCCATGTCCCGGCGATGACCCGCATCAACAATTTTGCAATCGGATTTTCCACTTCCAACCTTGGGGCTGCGTCCTGTGGCGCACGTTTTCAAAGCGACTCTGGCGGCCATTTTCAAATCGGCGTGCGACGACCCGGCTTGCGCCGGGACAGGCCCGGCACGTACCGATTCCTGAATGGTCATGCTCTGCAAATTCCGATTTCCCACGAGGAACTTCGCCACTTCAACAATTGGCCTTTGCGTGGCCGAAAGCCCAACACGCTGGAGCCGCTTGCCTCCCTGCCTCACCAATGCCTCAAGCCGTTCGATGGTCAATGCCAGATGCGAGCCGCGCCGGTTCCCGACAACGGCGTGAATTTCATCAACAATCACCATGCGCGCGGTGGAAAGCGTTTTGCGCCCGGAAACCGACGTCAACAGCAGATAAAGCG
>JBOHXA010000543.1:0-17379 GCA_050737335.1 Limisphaerales bacterium
CCTTTGGGGGCTGTGATAACAAAGGATTTCGCGTCCAAATCGTCTGAAAATTGAAAAGGCTCGAAACCGCTGATAAAGGGAACCCCTTTCATTGTAATTTCAAATTCCACTTCAATCGTTGAGCCGATCTCCACTCCTGGCAGGCTCGCCACGAGCACTTTGCCGCCGGTATAACGGCGCGCGCCGCTGTTCCAACCCTGGTCCATAACGTTGATTTCAATCGGAGAAATTTCCTGGCGCGCCCCGTCTTTGGAAATCACGCTGGCATGAATGATTCGCGCCTGTTCACACGATGGATTGTAATTAATCTTCACCTCGGCTTCCCGGATCTTGCCTTCATAGGTCATGATTCGCTTCGAGTATTTGACCCGATATACGGCCGTGTGGGCGTCTGTGATGGCGAGCGATTTCTCGCTGTCCAATATCCGGGCGGCTGAATCCAAAACCGGTTCCGGACTTTCTGCCGAGGCCAAAGCGTCCGGAATATTCTTCTTTTCCAGGGCCATGATGAGATTTTTCCGGCCGTCGTACGCCATGTCCTTGAGCGCCTGCTTGAGCTTCAGGTACTGGGCGGGCGAAAACTCAACGGTCATCAATTTTAATTCCCGGGAACATTTCAGCGTGTTGTCACGGCACGAGATGTTCTCGCTGTAGCTCATCGAAGGGTCCTTGATTGAAGAGAGTTCCGGCAATGCCAGTGGCCCGGCGAACCCGCCGGTCAATTTGAGCGATAAGTCCTCGCGCACGCCGCACGTCGTCTCAATCATCAGCGGATATTTTCTTTTTTGCAGGCCAACGTCGCCCACGAGAATGCGGTTGGCAACGCCGAGATCCTTTGCGACGAGCGGCAAACTAACTACGGATTTTCCGCCGCCATTGGCGGTCAAACCCACCGCCGTAAATTTCAACTGCGCCTGCAGTGGCACGGATGTGTCCAGGATGTTCTCAGGCGTTAGCCGCAGCGAAATAAGTTTGATTCCCGGCACGGCGTCTTTCAGGCGTCCTTCAAAAAAGTCCTTTCGCTGCTCAGGCTTCAAATGGGACAAGTAGTTGCGATAAGCGTCGTCATTCACGCCTTCAAAGGACATTTCCGAAGTGGCTGTGAGCGTGCCATCGGCGTCCAGAGCGCCACGAGTCGTGACATAGAGCATATGTTTGTCCGGCGGGGGAACCGGGCTGAGCCGCAGCGTATCCCCTTCAGGCCGGCAGACCAGATAACTCCGGTGGCAGTCATACGATGGCAGAAGGTCCCGCGTGTTTTCGTCCGTCGGGTCCATCAGGGTGTATTTCCCCTTCTTCAGTTCGACGCAGGCGATGGCGTGATCAAAATCCGGCTGTGGCACCCGCATATCGCGGATGGCGCCAATATTAATCAACACCGGGTAAGCCTTAAACCCGGCCAGTCGCAGCATTGCGACCAACAAGCCCGCCTTGTCTCGGCAGACACCGTATCTCTTATTAAACGTCAGGCAGACGTCATGCGGTTCAAAGCCCGGACGGTTTTTCTCCGGCGTCACTCCCATATAACGAATTTTCTTGGACACGAAATAAAAGATCGCCTTTACCTTGTCTAAACCCTCGGGGGCATTTGCGATCAGCTCGTCAACTTTTTGCTTCATTTCCGGAGTGGTCATTTCCAGGTGCGGTTTGCTCAGGTTCCAATACCATTTGGAGACATCCTGCCAGGTCGGAACGGTGCTCACGAACAGCCGCTGCAAAACCATGTCGTAGGGTGGCATGTCCGGCTCATCGAACATCCGATCGACTTTATTGACCTCCCAGTCATAGACAATTTGGTTCCCATTGGTGACGGTTGAAGCCGTGACCGTCCCCGGAATTTGGTCGCGCAAGCCAATGCTCGCCAGCGGCAGGCCCTTTGGCGCATGAACGATGTACGACCAATGCCGGATATAGCTGGTGCCCTCGAAGACGTTCTCCTCGTCATACTCATCGGGCATGATTGAGCGGTAGATGACCTGGCGGGAAATGACGTGGATGGTATCACCGATATCCAATTGAGGAATGTTCATGGAGAGGATACGGTCATTCGGGTCGTAAATATTTTCGGCCATTTGGCTGTCATCAATGGATTCCTTGGAATTGGATGCAATGTCCACGGGGATGATCTTGCCATCGGGCTTTATGACTTCGACCTTTGCGAGTTCATTGGTGAAATAGGGCAGCATAAAAAAGAACGACAACTCGCGGTTGTCGCGCCGCCCTTTCTCTGTGAGGACTTTTGTAAAGGTTTCATCCTGGCACATGCCTGTACCGTCGGCGTGATAATCCCGAACGCTGTGTTGCTCGACCAGGGCCGAATCGCAATTAGGATACCTGGCAGGAGTAATTTCCGCGGCTGCGGCCATAATCTTCTGCAAGTCAACCGGATGCCATTCGGCGGTCGAAAATTGGGTCTCTTTGGCCAGCACCGGCAAAGCGGCCAAACCAAACGCAAGAATGATGAAGCGTAATATCATGGGCAAAAACTTTCCTTACCGGGAACCCGGACTCAACACATACTCTACAGCAATAGGAGACTGCTGCCAGCCCAATTTGTTCAATTTTATCCAATGGCCAGCCTCCTGAAAATCAGGTTGGCACATAATTTGCGCACCTTTGGCTGATTCTGGTAAGCGTAGCCGAATATGAGTAAAACAATTTCTGATAGCCTGGTCTTCCCGCAGACGTATGTGCCTGCGGCCATGATGGTTTCGCTTTTGAGTGTATGGATGCTCGTTGGCCTCTTCGTTTATCTTAACCGTTATACCAAGCGCGAGTATTTTACAATTTGGACAGCGGCATGGCTATTTTATGCGCTATGGCTGACCCTTAACCTTACAACGATCAGATCAACCGATTCCCTGACGGGATCTGGACCGGGTATCCACATGCATGAATCCACCGTGTGGCAAATTGTCTTCGTTCTAAAACAATGCTGCGTCGCCATTTCCGCCGTATTCCTCTTATGGGGAAGTCTTCGGTTCCTGGGCATTGTCGTGCGCCAGACGTTATTGGGACTATTCATGCTCTTTCTACTGGTCTGGACGGCAATCAGTCCCCAAGCCCTTTCAGACAACCGATTCGGAGTTGAATTGCCAGTTTTTATGCTGATCGGCATGAGCAGCATGTTTGGCGGCGTTTGCTTTTACCGGTTACGAAGCAAAATGCCCTTCGTGGGCGCCGGGATGCTCTCCGTTGGCTTTATGCTTTGGGGAATATATCTGGGCAGTTATCCGTTTGCGGAAATGTACTCGGATTTGACGCCCGCGGCATTTTTTATAGCGGCGGTCCTGCAGTTGTTCATCGCGGTGAGCATGGTTGTGCTTGTGCTGGAAGAAGCGAGGTACAACGCCGACCGTGTGATAGCCGAAATCGCCGCCGTGCGCTCGGAAAAGGATGAGTTGCAGGTCAAAATCCTCTCTGCCGAGGAGCAATGCCGGAACCTTTACGATCAGGTGCGCCTGGCCTCCGGCTTGCAGCAGGCCTACGATGAATTGCGCCGCACACAGCAGGTGGTCGTCCAGCAGGAACGGCTCCGCGCATTGGGCCAAATGGCAAGTGGCATCGCCCACGACATCAACAACGCCCTTTCGCCCATCACCGCCTATTCCGAGTTGCTGTTAAGCAAGCGAAACATTTCACCTGAAACCACGCGCGAATACCTTCAGTCCATCAACAAATCCGGCGTGGACATCGCGCATATTGTCGCCCGCATGAGAGACTTTTACAGGCGCCGCGAAGATTCCGAACCTCTCACAAAAATCAGCATCACTGAAATTGTCAAGGAAGTCATCGGCCTGACCCGTCCCCGCTGGCGCGATGTCTGCCAGCGCGAGGGCGTTTCCATCAATATCAAATCTGAATTTGAGGAAAATATGCCCCGCATTCTGGGCGACCCGACTGAACTTCGGGAGGCGCTGATTAATCTCATTTTCAATTCGCTTGATGCCATGCCTTATGGAGGGACGATTCACCTGATCACACGCTCCGTCATCCGCTCCACCGGAACCGCCGAAGGCGAACGCGCCCTGCAAGTTGAGGTGCGCGACGACGGCGTTGGAATGGACGAAAAAACGCGACGGCGCTGTCTTGAGCCGTTTTTCTCGACCAAGATTCAGCGCGGCGGCAGCGGCCTGGGCCTGGCCATGGTGTATGGCATGATGCAGCGCCACGACGGGACCATTGACATCGAGAGCGCCACAGGCAAAGGGACGACGGTTCGCCTTACCTTTCCATTCCGCAAAGAAACTCAAAAGCCCGACAAGGGCCCCGAAGCCGAACCCGATACCGATCGGACTCTCAAGGTTTTATGCATAGACGACGAAAAACACGTGCTTCAATTGCTGACAGCCTGCCTTTCGCCGTTCGGGCATCGCATCACCACCGCTTTAAACGGCCAAAACGGATTGGAATTATTTCGCGCGGCCAAGTCGGACCATGAGCCGTTTCAGGCTGTCATCACAGATTTGGGGATGCCCGAACTGGACGGCAGCCAGGTTGCCAAGGCAATCAAGGCCGAATCGCCCGAAACCCCCGTCATCATGCTGACTGGGTGGGGCGCCGAAATCCGTCAGGAAAAGGAAAAAGTGGGCGAAGTGGACCTCGTCATCGAAAAACCTCCGAGCATTCAACGGCTGCATGAAGCGCTTCTGCAAGTGAGCCGGCAGCCAGTCGGATAGTCGAACGGATTTCCGTTAAGATCGTTTATTTGTGTTCCGCCCCGAGCGGGCGTCCTCGCCTGCCCTCTCCTCTACGGCAGTTCCGTTTGCCCCATCAAGTAGCGATCACATTCGCGCGCGGCCCCCCGGCCTTCGTTGATTGCCCACACGACCAGGCTTTGCCCGCGGCGGCAATCACCGCATGCGAACACCTTTGGCTGGTTCGTGAGATACTTTTCGAACTCAGCCTTGATATTGCTGCGGGCGTCGCGTTCAACGCGCAACGCATCGAGCAGCGGTTGTTCGGGTCCCAGGAATCCCATCGCAAGCAGGACCAACTGCGCGGGCAACACACGTTCGGTTCCGGGAATGTGTTTCGAAATGAGGTGGCCCTTCTCATGGCGCTCCCATTCCACCTGCACCGCGTGGACCGCTTTGACGTGGCCATGGCCATCGCCTTCGAAATTGATCGCCGTATTCAAGTACACGCGCGGGTCATCGCCAAATTTTGCCGCGGCCTCTTCCTGCCCGTAATCGAGCCGGTACACCTTCGGCCATTCCGGCCAGGGATTGTCGCTGGCGCGTTCCAGCGGCGGTTTGGGCAGATGCTCCACTTGGGCCAAAGACCGGCAATTGTGACGCATGGACGTTGCAACGCAATCGGTCCCCGTATCCCCGCCCCCGATCACGACCACGTCCTTGCCCGCGGCGTCAATGAAGCTGCCATTCCTATTCCCGTCTAGAATGCTCTTCATGTTCGGCGTGAGAAAATCCATTGCAAAATGGATTCCTTCAAATTCGCGGCCTGGAACGGTTAAATCACGCGGTTGGGTCGCCCCGGTCGCCAGAATCACCGCGTCAAATTCCTTCAGCAATTTTTCCGCCGGATAATTTCCCCCCACGTCTGTGTTGCAAACAAATTGGATGCCTTCAGCCTCAAGCTGCCGGATGCGGCGCAGCACCACATCCTGTTTGTCCAATTTGGGATTGGGGATACCGTACATGAGCAGCCCGCCGGGCCGGTCCGCGCGCTCGAAAACCGTCACCAGGTGCCCGGCCTTGTTCAACTGCGCCGCCGCGCTCAATCCCGCCGGTCCCGACCCAACAACGGCCACGGTTTTTCCGGTCCGCTTCCCGGGCGGTTGAGGCGTAATCCATCCCATTTCCCACCCGCGGTCGGCAATGGCGGCTTCCAGATTCTTGATCGTTACAGGAGGAGCATTGATACCCAGGACGCACGAGCCTTCGCATGGCGCCGGACAGACCCGGCCGGTAAATTCTGGAAAATTATTCGTTTTGTGAAGACGGTCGAGCGCTTCTTTCCACAGGCCGCGATATACTAAATCGTTCCATTCGGGAATGAGGTTATGGATGGGGCAGCCGCTGGCCATGCCGCTGACGAGCTGACCCTCGTGACAGAATGGAACGCCGCAATCCATGCAGCGCGCGCCCTGCTTTCTCAGGTCAGCCTCGGACTGATGCAAATGAAACTCCTTCCAGTCACCGATCCGCTCCAGCGGCGGACGGTCCTTTGGCAGTTCGCGCTCAAATTCTAAAAATCCTTTTGGGTCGCCCAACTTATGCTCCTGTGAGGTTAATGTTTTTTAGTGAGGATGCCACGACGGGTCCGGCAGCGACATCCTGCACGGCAAATCTCTCCGTCCCGGTTCAATGCCAATTTTCGCAAGCGCGGAACTATCAATCCATGCCGCTTGCGAGCCGGTGTCCACCATTACGTGTGGCGCAACAGCGGACTGATCCCCTTTGGCAGGGTTCTCGATTCCCCAATCTATGTGTGGTATTCCCATAAAATCAGACAAATCCGAAACTCTGCGTTATCTGCGGATCAAACTTATATGAAATCTCCCGGTCACCCGTAACCCGCGGATCAAGCTCATCTAAAATCTGTGTTAATTTGCGTGATCTTCGGCTCATCCCCCTCCGACTCGCGCCACATCGCGGACATTTTCCTCGAAGGCGGCCATGATCGCTTCTTCCCCGCTGAGTCCTTGTGATTCGGCCTTCTTCAGCGCCTTTAGAACACGGGCGTAATCTTTGGGCAGCACCTTCACGAATTTGGAAACATAGTCATCCCACACCGCCAAAATGTTGGCGGCGCGTTCGCTTCGCGTATAGGCCTGGTGGCGCTGGACCAATTTCCAGACAACTTCGATCTCGTCGGCTTCGACCAATTTCTCCAACGCCACCAATTCCAAGTTGCATTGCGAGGCAAAGCAGCCGGCCTCGTCGAGCACATAGGCAATTCCTCCGCTCATGCCCGCCGCAAAGTTGCGCCCCGTGCGTCCCAGGACCACGACGCGGCCGCCGGTCATATATTCGCACCCATGGTCGCCGACTGCCTCAACGACGGCATTGACTCCCGAATTGCGGACGCCGAAGCGCTCTCCGGCCATGCCGCGGACAAAAACCTCGCCGCTGGTCGCGCCGTACAGCGCGACGTTGCCGATGATGATGTTCTCCTCGGGCAAAAAGGTTGAGCCGGCCGGAGGATAGACTATCAATTTGCCGCCACTGAGGCCCTTGCCGAAATAATCGTTGGCATCTCCTTCCAGTTCCAGCGTCATACCGCGCGGGACAAACGCGCCAAAGCTTTGTCCGGCGCTGCCGTTAAATTTGAGCCGCACCGTGTCCTCAGGCAGCCCATTGGGGCCGTGTTTTTTGGTAATTTCACCGCCGGTAATGGTTCCCACAACCCGATTGACGTTGTTGATTGGCGATTCGGCGCAGACTTTTTCACCGCGTTCGATCGCCGGCCGGCAAATCCGCAACAACCGGGTAACATCCAGCGATTTCTCAATGCCGTGGTCCTGGTCCCGTTGCCGGTAACGGCCAAAATCCGGCGGCACGTTGGGCTGATGCAAGATCGGCGAGAGGTCAAGCCCACGCGCCTTCCAATGATCAATCGCCTTCCAGGGACGCAATTTATCGGTGCGGCCAATCATTTCATTCACCGTCCGAAACCCGAGTTTTGCCATGATTTCGCGGAGTTCCTGCGCAATGAACCGCATGAAATTCACCACGTGGTCCGGGTCGCCGGCAAACCGCGCGCGCAACTTCGGGTCCTGGGTCGCCACACCCACCGGACAAGTATTCAAATGGCAAACACGCATCATGATGCAGCCCAGGACAACCAATGGCGCGGTCGCAAAGCCAAATTCCTCAGCCCCAAGCAACGCCGCCACCGCGACATCGCGACCGGTCTTCAATTGCCCGTCGGCCTCGACGTAGATACGGCTGCGCAAATTGTTCAAGACGAGCGTCTGATGGGTTTCGGCCAGGCCCAGTTCCCAGGGACCGCCAGCGTGTTTGATGGAAGAAAGCGGCGAGGCCCCGGTGCCGCCGTCATGGCCCGAAATTAATACGACGTCCGCGTGCGCCTTCGCCACGCCGGCGGCAATTGTTCCCACGCCCACTTCGGCGACAAGTTTTACGCTCACTCTGGCGTTGCGGTTGGCGTTTTTTAGATCGTGGATCAATTCGGCCAAATCTTCGATGGAATAAATGTCATGGTGCGGCGGCGGCGAAATCAGGCCCACGCCTGCGGTGGTGCCGCGCACTTTTGCAATTGGAGGATAAACCTTTTTTCCCGGAAGCTCCCCGCCCTCGCCCGGCTTTGCGCCCTGGGCCATTTTAATCTGCAATTCCCGGGCGTTGACGAGGTAATGGCTGGTGACGCCAAATCGTCCGCTGGCCACTTGTTTAATGGCTGAATTTTTCGAGTCGCCCTTGTCATCGGTCCAGACGTAGCGCTCCGGGTCTTCGCCGCCTTCACCGGTGTTTGATTTGCCGCCCAGGCGGTTCATGGCGATGGCCAGCGCTTCGTGCGCTTCCTTCGAAATGGAGCCATAACTCATCGCGCCGGTCTTGAAGCGCTTGACGATTTCTTCAACCGATTCAACGGCTTCAATGGGCAACGGTTTATCGGCAAACTTGAACTCAAACAAGCCGCGCAAGGTGCAGAGGTTTTTGGCCTGGTTGTTCACCGCCTCCGCATATTCCTGAAACAGTTTGTAGCTTCCCAACCGGCAGGCGCTTTGCAACTTGTGAATGGTTTGCGGATTGAACAAATGATATTCGGCCCCATCGCGCCACTGATATTGGCCGCCAGGATCGAGTGTTCCATTGACCTGGCGATCGGGAAAAGCATGGCGATGGCGCGCCCGGGCTTCCTGGGCAATCACGTCAAGCCCCACTCCCTGGATGCGCGACGATGTCCACGTGAAATGCTTGTTGATGAGGTCGCTATTGAGGCCCACGGCTTCAAAAATTTGCGCGCCGCGATAGCTTTGGATCGTTGAAATCCCCATCTTGGCCATGGTCTTGACGACGCCTTTCACCACGGCTTTGATATATTTCTTTATCGCGGTCTTATGGTCCGTATTGGTCAACAATCCTTGCAAGATGAGATCATCCAGCGTGGCATAGGCCAGATACGGATTGATGGCGCTGCAACCGTAGCCGATCAACAGGGCAAAATGATGGACTTCGCGCGGTTCTCCAGACTCGAGCACAAGACCGATTTTTCCACGCGTGCCGGCGCGGATCAGGTGGTGATGCAGCCCCGAAACCGCCAGCAACGCCGGAATCGGCGCCATTTCAGGCGAGATGTTTCGGTCCGATAAAAGCAACAAGTTTGCGCCGTCTGCAATTGCGCCGTCCGCGTCCGAGAATAATGTCTCAAGCGCGTCTTCCATGCCTTTCGCCGCCTCCGCCGCATGGAACACAATTGGCAGGGTCACGCATTTGAAGATTTTGCCATCCACGCCCCTCAACTTTTCCAGTTCCTCGTTCGTGAGGATTGGATGTTTGAGTTTAATGAGACGGCAACTCTCGGGCGTGGGATTGAGCAGGCCCCCGCGGCCCCCGGCCATGGTCGCCGTCGAAGTGATAATCTCTTCGCGGATGGGGTCAATGGGCGGATTTGTGACCTGTGCGAATAGTTGCTTGAAATAATTGTAGAGCAACTGCGGTTTGTTCGAGAGCACCGCCAGCGGCGTATCGGTTCCCATGGACCCCAGCGGCTGGACGCCGTCCTTTCCCATGGGACCGATGATAAAGCGCAAGTCTTCAAACGTGTAGCCAAAGGCCTGCTGCCTTTGCAGGATTTTACGGTGGTCCGGCGCGGTCGCGTGCGTTGGGTCCGGCAAATTTTCGAGCAAGACGTGATGTTCATCCAGCCATTTCCTGTACGGATGCGCGCTCGCGTGCTTTTTCTTAAGTTCTTCATCGGCGATGATCCGGCCTTCCCCGAGGTCCACCAAAAACATTCGACCGGGCTGAAGGCGGCCCTTTTGCAGCACACGGTCGGCGGCCACCGGCAGCACGCCGGCCTCGGAAGCCATGATCACCAGGTCGTCCCGGGTCACGTAATAGCGCGATGGGCGCAGACCATTCCGGTCGAGGCAGGCGCCGATGACCCGCCCGTCTGTGAACGCCATGGACGCCGGGCCATCCCACGGCTCCATCAGGCATGAATGAAATTCATAGAATGCGCGACGATCCGCATCCATGCTCTCGTGGTTCTCCCATGGTTCGGGAATCATCATCATCATCGCGTGCGGCAATTCGCGTCCGGCCATGACCAGCAGTTCCACGCAATTGTCGAACTGCGCCGAATCGCTGCCGTCGCTGTTAATGACGGGTATGATTTTTTTGATGTCGTCGCCAAAGAGCGGCGAGGTGAAATTCGTCTCGGCCGAGTGCATCCAATTGACATTGCCGCGCAAGGTGTTGATTTCGCCGTTGTGCGCGATGTAACGGTTCGGATGGGCGCGATCCCAGCTTGGAAATGTGTTTGTGGAAAAGCGCGAATGAACCAGCGCCAGCGCGGTCTTCATCGCCGGGTCGCTTAAATCCGGATAATACAATTCCACCTGGCCGGACATGAGCATGCCCTTGTAAATGCACGTGCGCGCCGAGAGGCTGGAGACGTAAAAAAAGTTGCCTCCAGGAATTTTGCCGCCATAACGGATTTTCCGCTCGGCAATCTTGCGAATGACGAAAAGTTTGCGCTCGAACGCCTGGTCATCATCGAGCTTCGGATTCCTGCCCACGAACACCTGCGCCATGAACGGTTCAGCGGCCACGGCGGTTTTACCCAGTGAGGAATTGTCGGTTGGCACGTCGCGCCAGCCCAGGACGGTCTGGCCTTCATCGGCAACGATCTTCGAAACCTCGCGCTTGATGTTCTCGCGCGCCGCCTTGTCCCTGGGCAAAAAGATCATTCCCAGGCCATACTGGCCCGGCGGCGGAAGTTTAATGCCGAGACGGCCCGCCTGGAGTGAGAGAAACTCATGGGGCAACTGGATAAGAATACCCGCGCCGTCACCGGTGTTTGCCTCGCATCCGCAGGCTCCCCGGTGATCGAGATTGACGAGAATTTTCAGGGCATCGGTGACCAACTGGTGCGATTTTTTGCCCTTCATGTGAACGACGAAGCCCAGTCCGCAGGCATCGTGTTCAAATCGCGGGTCATAAAGTCCTTGGGCCGGGGGCGCGGAGATTTGATCTTGCGCCCGCCGTTTCTCTTCCGATTGGTGACTGCTGCTATACGTCATTAATTCACGAAACGCCGTCGTCCCACATTTTTCACTCAAAATTCAGGCTTTTGCAATAAAACTTTTTGGAAAAGAGTGATGGAGTTTGGGGCGGCGCATCGCGCGTTTCGGGACAAATACGCCATATGCGCCCGTTTCCAAATAGACGGAGCCAAGTATTGGACAACGAGTTGGGAATGAGCGAAGCCGAAGGATTGTTCGGCAAAGCAGTCTGAGCGGACGGCGCTTGAAAGCGGTTTGGTTAGAGTCCGGTTGGGTGGTCGAGGAATTCCCAGGGCACTTTGAGTTTTTTTGAAAGGTGCGCTGCCAGGGCCTTGACTCCAAAGGTTTCGGTCGCATAGTGGCCGCCGTAATAGACGTTCAAGCCCAGTTCTTCGGCCTGGGCGAATGTCCAATGAGGGCCTTCGCCGGTAATAAAGGTATCAATGCCTTCGCGCGCCGCCGCCTTTAATTCCTCGCCCGCGCCACCGGTGACGATGCCAATGGACTGGCATAGGTCCGGCCCGCCAGGAATCACAACCGGCCGGGTGCCCGTGACCCGCTCCAACCGCGCCCCCAATTCGGCGCGCGATATGGTGGTTTGCGACTTGAAGCCGATGGCCTGGCCGTGAGATTGGAAAAATGCGATTGGCCGGGACAGGCGCAGCGCCTTGCAGAGTTGGATATTGTTTCCAAATTTTGGATGGGCGTCGAGCGGCAGATGCGAACCGTAAAGGGCCACATCGTTTTCGATGACCAATCGGATCAATTCATGATTTTTGCGCGTCCAGGGGTGGCGCGCACTCCAAAAGAGTCCGTGATGGACGAGCATCAAATCGGCGCCTGCCGCCACAGCCAGCTTCAGCGTGGCCAGACTGGCGTCCACGGCGGCGGCGATTTTGGTGACTGCGCCGCGATTTTCAACCTGCAAACCGTTGAATGCGCCATCGTAATCCCCGATTTCGCGCGTCCGCAGAATGCGGTCGCAATAATTGACGACGCGGGCGAGAGAGGCTTTGGGCATTGTGGTGTGGCCGCTTTCTCACCCTCCTTCGCCCAGGGCTGCTGGAGCGAGGGCGGGCGCGGCTGGGTTCATTGCGGCGTCAGGAGGGTGTTCCGCTGCTGCGACTCCTGAAAATTTTCTTGAAAAATGCCGCTATCGCGACAATGGCCACAATGATGAATTTTTTTAGCGCCAGAATACTTACCCAGAGCAATTTGAACAATCCCAGTTTGGCCGCAACGCCGGCAGCGCCGCCGGCCACAAGCGCGGCGATCCCATATTTTGCCACTTTGTCAACCTTCGGATTGAAATCCGCGTATCGGTTGCCCTGGTCGAAATTGACCATGCTTAAAATATCCGGAGTGCGTTGTTCGATTTCAGGCAGTTGATCCATGCCGGCCACGGCGTCCAAATCCAAAACGCCGCGCCGTCCGAGGATCCGAATTTCATAGTTTAAAGTATCTTCAGGCTGGCCGCCGAATTTTATTTCCTTGGCCCAATAGAGCTTGTGAGTGGCCGCATCGTATCGGGGCGGCGCCGCCCAGCCGACGAGTTGAATGGCCGGATATCCCTTCTGAACGCGCTGCTTATTGCTGTCGCTCACCGCCTTCTGCATCTTCTTCAACAAGTCGTCATAATTGATCTTGCTGGCGTCATTGTCCGCCACGTAACCATCGTTCTTGTATGAGACGGTCACGACCCAGCAATCGGTGTCCAGCGGGCCGACGTCCGACGGCATAAGCAGGCCAATGACATCATCGGCCTGTTCGGGAGGATTACCCCAGAGTTGCACCAGAACCTTTTTCGCGTCCGCGGCGTCGAGGTATTTGAATTTTGCCGGGACGTTCAAGGTTGCCAGGCCGTTCTGGATCGGGATGTCGCCATGCTTGTATTGGAGGCTCCCCACAAGCTTTTGGGCGGCCACTTGCGCCGCGGTGTCGTCCTGCCCCCACGCGCGCAACCCAAACGAAATCAGCGCGGCAACAAGGAGCGTGGGCAGTTTCGGCATTATTCTGCTTTTGCGGGTTTTCATTGCGGAATTGCTTTTCCAGCACAATAAGAAAGTCCAGTCGGTCCTGTCAACGGCGGACATGCCCTTTCGATTTTTCGAATGCATTGGGAGCACCAACCTCGTCTTTGTGGCAGCGGACATGAGTCCGCTCTGACTCTCTCGCGAGACAAACGTCCGCCGTCGCTAATTGCCCAGCTCGCCATCCACCGGTTCATGAAGATCTATTGAGACCCGCTCACGGCGCATGAGCACCGGGCGGTGGCGACCGGCGCAAAAAAAATTCATTCCACCTATTGCATTCTGCGTGCGAACTTTTATAGTGCGCTCGGTTGATATCACCGAAATGAGCAATTCGAATGACGAGGCGCAGCCGTGGGACATAGAAAAGGCGCGGGCTCTTTACAACATAAATCGCTGGGGCGCGAAGTATTTTGACATAAACGAAGCCGGGCACGTGGTTGCCCGGCCGCTTCAAGACGCAGGTGTGGCTGTGGATTTAACGGATGTGATTGAGGAGGCACGCGGGCGGGGCTTGAAATTCCCGGTGCTGATCCGTTTTCAAGACATATTGCGCAATCGGGTGGAGGCCATAAACAAAGCATTCCACAATTCCATCGCCGAATTCAATTATCAGGGAAAGTACCGCGGTGTTTTTCCGATCAAGGTCAATCAGCTTCGCGAAGTGGTTGAAGAAATTCTGGACGCGGGCAGGCCGTTTGAATTCGGATTGGAGGTGGGCAGCAAACCGGAATTGTTTGCCGGACTGGCCTTGCAAAGCCAGATGGGAAGCCTGATTGTTTGCAACGGCTATAAAGACCCGGAATTCATCAAAATGGCGCTGCTGGGCATCAAATTGGGCAAACGTGTCATAATGGTGGTTGAGAAATTGGAGGAATTGCGCCACATCGTGTCCATTTCCAAACAACACGGCGTCGAACCGTTGATCGGCATCCGCGCCCGGCTATTGAGCAAAGGCGCGGGAAAATGGGCTGAAAGCGGCGGCGAAAACGCGAAGTTTGGCTTGAGCACGGCGGAGATTCTCGCAGCGCTGGAAATGCTTAGGACCGAGAATCTGTCTCATTGCCTAAGACTCCTGCATTTTCATATCGGCTCGCAGGTGCCTGACATTCTCACCGTGAAGAAGGCCGTGCAGGAAGCCGCGCGGTTTTACGCGAAACTGCGAAAGATGAATTTCAACATCGAATTCCTCGACGTGGGCGGCGGACTGGGGGTGGATTACGACGGGTCGCGCAGCGCCTTCGATTCCTCGACTAATTATACGTTGCAGGAATACGCCAATGACATCGTCTTTTACGTGGCGGACGTCTGCAACACTGAGAATGTGCCCCACCCTGACATTATCAGCGAAAGCGGGCGGGCGATCGTGGCGCATCATAGCGTGCTCATTGTTGAAGTTTTTGGCTCGATCGAGAAGACACGTCCGGGCGAATTTTTGAAATACGGCGAGAATGAACATGCGATCGTCCGGGAATTGCTCGACATCAAAAAGAACCTTGCGAAGTCAAACAAGATTGAAGCGTTTCATGACGTCGTTGAGCGCCGGGAGGACGCGCAACATATGTTCACACTGGGGATGATGGACTTGCCGGACAAGGCCAAGATTGAAGACTTGTACTGGCAGATCAGCCGGGACGTGGCTGACAGCTTCAAGGGACAGCCCTACATACCCGAAGAAATTCGCAAGCTCGAAGACACCCTTGGCGATCAATATCTTTGTAATTTCTCGGTGTTCCAGTCGTTGCTCGATCATTGGGCCTTGGGACAGCTTTTTCCCATCATGCCGATCGCCCGCCTGAACGAACGTCCATCGCGCGAGGGAACATTGGTTGACATCACGTGCGATTCAGACGGCGCGGTCAACAAGTTTATTGATTTCCGCGACGTGCGCGACACGTTGCCGTTGCATAAGCTCAATGCCAACGGCAACGGCAATCCCGAACCGTATTACCTCGGTTTTTTTCTCATGGGCGCTTATCAGGACATCATGGGCGATCTCCATAACCTCTTCGGCCGCGTCAACGAGGTGCACGTTTTTCTCGAACCTGACGAACCCTGTGGTTATTACATCGAAGAAATCATCGAGGGCAACACCATCATCCAGTCCCTGGCGGCCGTGCAATACGATGAAAATGAATTGAAACGACAAATGAAGGCGCAAATGGATGACGCCATCAAATCCGACCGGATGAAGCCGTCCGAAGCCATGCGGTTGCTCGATGAATATGAGCGCGGGTTGAAGGCGTACACGTATTTGAGCTTTTGAGCCTCTTTCTGATGGATTTACATTCAAATGAGATTACAGACACGGCGTTAAGTCCGCTTTTCCTTCGCTCCTGGCGGAGCTTGATAATGTTTGAGCCGCAGGCCCCATAGCTGGCGCCATTGACTGCTTCCGCGCGCCGCTCCGCGGCTAAATCGCGAAAGAGGGGCCGGGCGAAATCGCTTGCTAAAGGCGACTGGAAAAACGAAAATAGACTGCAGCGCGCGGTTAGCTCAGTGGTAGAGCACCACCTTGACACGGTGGGGGTCACAGGTTCAAACCCTGTATCGCGCACCATTCTCAATTCAATGGCTTTATTCATTTTCGCACCTCCAAAGCACCGGTAATCGCCCATGTCGCGAAGCGCAAAGATTATTGAAAAAGGGTAAGCGCGTGCGCCGCATTGTTGTGACGATCATAAGGAATCTATTTTTGCCGGGCCAGACCCGTCCCGGCGAGGTGCCCCGGCACCCCCAAACCAAAAAACCTTCCGCAACCCACCACCCCCGCTTTTAACCAAAGGGCAATTTATGAATGATGGCGAAATGATTCTTGCCGTTGCGGGTTGACGTTTACGCTTGTTCACGGAACACGGTCATCGGGTTAGGTTGGCAGAAGCAATGCCCACTCCATCTCAACGACGGAAGGCCGGGTTCCTGTCCGCCGCCGATTCGTTCACCGTCTCAACGGTTTGAAACGGCAAAGCGATGCGCAAGGGCGCACGGCGTTTGGTTTTTGCCTCGTCTTCGTATTTAAAATCCCAGATCAGTTCGGTGCGCATGGAAATATAATTGCCCTGAATTGCCACATCATTTATCAGTAATTGGCAAGCGGGCGAGTCAATTGCGCCAATTTTCACTTGGCCGCCCCTGCAAATTTCGTTGAAGTGATGCCGCTACGTTGACGCTACGGTCGCATACGTTGCAGGCACGAAACGCTACGTGACGAGATTGGCCACGTGGCCTTGCCGCTTCCGCAAGTTTATCGCTCGACTCATTTGTTGAGCAAAATCCCACAGAAAAGGAATGTTCGCCGCGTTCTCCAAACGGATATGTAATTCTCCGTTCCTATTCACGACAATCGGCTTAAATTCGGCGGATAGCGGCTTGCTGGAAACAAAAAAGGAATACAGGATACCGTTTATGACAATTCGGTAGCAGTGCTGGTTCATTCCCTTTGCCAACGTCGGCGGAACTATCCAATCAGGGTAAAACTTGCCATTGAGCGTCACTACGCTAAAAAGGCAACTATATTGGAATTCGTCCAGTGGGTCATCATTGAGCAACGCCGTCCGCAAAATGCCCTCGTGGTGATCGCCCAAATTCACTTCATTGAAAAAATCAAGAGAACTCACGCCAAGTCGCCACAAAAGCGACATGAGGAATAATTTGAATTTTGCGTAATCCAGCCCTTGCAAACGCATCCCGTGGTGCCGTCCCTGCCGAAAATGATCCACGGTCAACCCGTATCCATCCACGAAGGCGTTCTTCGTATAATTTTCCCATCGGCTGAACCGTTGCTCGCAAAAATGACACAGCAACGATTCTCGGTAGCCTTTTTGTTCACGTCTTTCGCCTTTGGCAGCGTCCGCAGAAATTACATAGAAACGGTGAAGCTCATCGTATAAATCCTTGTAGAGAAATTCCGGAATGATATGGGAATTTCGCAATTCGCCTGCATTTTTGCACAATCGGCACTGCATTGGCACATTTTAGCGCGAACCGCTTCTGGAGCAACTATGATTAGCTTTCGCGCCGAATGTTCAGGGCCGTTTCTATCGCCCGCAAAACACTTTCCGGGTCACGCGGAGCGGACAACAACAAAACGTTCAATCCCCGGCTTGCCAATTCCTTAAACCATGCCTGTGT
>JBOHXA010000544.1:0-2475 GCA_050737335.1 Limisphaerales bacterium
GAAGGGGCTTGAGTACTTGACCAGCATTTTGCTCTCGCGGCTATGGGATGAATTGGATGGCCACATCCACGCCGCCATCGCCCAAAATCCAAGTGGGCCAGCGGCTTATCTCAAAAATTGCAATCCGCTTTGGAACGCGGTAGGCCGCGTGACATTTCATCTGGCAGAAAACAAGCGAAATCCGGCTCATCCCTTCGCTTTTCTGGCGACCTACACCGATCGAGTTTCCGAGCAAGGCAAGGTGCAGCATTTGCCGCTGGGCCGGGCTTTGGAGGAATATGCCGGTGCCAAAAACCGGGCGGCGCTGGCGGCGCTGCTGTCGCCGGTGCAACGCGCCGCCGAACAGAGCAAAGTGGCCCGTCAATTATTGGATTCCCGCGCCGTTTTTCATCCGCAGGTTTGGCGGCCGGAGGAGGCCTTCGCGTTTTTGAAGGAGATTCCGCTCTTTGAACAAAGTGGTTTGGTTGTCCGCATTCCGGATTGGTGGAAGGCGGGACGTCCGCCTCGCCCGCAAGTGAGTGTGCGCATCGGCGAAGCCAAAGGGAACCTCGTTGGCAAAGACAGTCTGCTGGATTTCCAAGTGGATGTTTCGCTGGAGGGAGAGCCGTTGACCGAATCGGAATTGAAGGCGATTCTGCAATCCACAAGCGGTCTGACGTTGCTCAAGGGGAAATGGGTCGAAGTGGACAAGGACAAGCTTCGGCAGGTGCTGGACCACTGGAAGAAAGTTCAATCCGCCGTGCCGGACGGCATGCCATTCTTGGAGGGAATGCGGCTCCTGTCACGTTTTCACCCCGGCGAGGCAGTTGAAGCGGAAGGCGATGTCGCGCGCACGGATTGGTCAAGTGTGATCGCGGGAAAAGAATTGAAGAAACTGCTCGATGAAATGCAGCAGCCGGAGGTTTCATCGGAGTCCGACCCTGGCCAGGAATTGCGGGCGGAATTGCGTCCGTATCAACGTCAGGGCGCGCATTGGCTCTGGTTCATGAACAAACTCGGCCTGGGCGCGTGTCTGGCCGACGACATGGGTCTGGGTAAAACCATCCAAGTCATTTCACTATTATTGACACTCAAACGCGGGCGTGCCGCTTCGAAAACCGCTGACGCGCCCGTTCCCAACTTGCTGATCGTTCCCGCTTCGCTCATCGCCAATTGGCGAGCCGAAATCCAGAGGTTCGCGCCGTCACTGCATGTTTTCTATGCGCATCCATCGGAATGTCCCGCTGGAAAACTCGCGGACGCGGCAACGTCACGTGCTGGCAAGGATCTCGTCATTACCAGCTACTCGATGGCAGTTCGACTGACCTGGCTCAAGGAAGCGTCGTGGGACATCGTTATTCTTGACGAGGCCCAGGCGATCAAAAACGACGGCGCGCGCCAAAGCCGGGCGGTCAAGGAACTGCGTTGCCGCCATCGCATCGCCCTCAGCGGCACGCCCATCGAAAACCGCCTTTCCGATTTATGGTCGCTGTTTGACTTCCTCTGCCCCGGCTTGCTGGGCGGCGCGAAGGAGTTCGCGGCGTTTGTCAAAAGTCGGACGCAGGAAAATCAAAATCAGTTCGCGCCATTGCGCCGGTTGGTGCGGCCTTACATTTTGCGCCGGCTCAAAACGGACAAACGCATCATCAGCGATTTGCCGGACAAAACCGAGATGACGGCGTTTTGCGCGCTGACCCGTCGTCAGGCCGCGCTCTATCAGCAGTCAGTCAACGAACTGGCCGAGCGCCTTGACGAGCCGGAGGTCGAAGGCATCCAGCGCCGTGGCATCATCCTGGCATTCCTGACTCGGTTCAAACAAATCTGCAACCATCCCTCCCAATGGCTCGGCGATGCGGCCTACGCTCCGGCGGACAGCGGCAAATTCCATCGCCTCCGCGAATTGTGCGAGGAAATCGCCTCCAAGCAAGAAAAGGTCCTGGTTTTTACGCAATACCGCGAGGTCACGGACCCGTTGGCGCGGTATTTGGAATCCGTCTTTGGCCAATCTGGTGTGGTTCTGCATGGCGGAACGCCCGTTTCCAAGCGCAAGGAGTTGGTGGATGTTTTTCAACGCGATGGCGGGCCGCCCTTTTTTGTCCTTTCGCTCAAAGCTGGCGGCACTGGCCTCAATCTCACAGCCGCCGCGCATGTGATTCATTTCGACCGCTGGTGGAATCCTGCGGTCGAAAACCAGGCCACGGATCGCGCCTTCCGCATTGGCCAAAAGCGCAATGTGACTGTCCACAAATTCACCTGTCGTGGCACGCTGGAGGAACGCATTCACGACATCATCGCGGGCAAGAGCGCCTTGGCTGAGGACATTCTGGGCGAAGGCGCTGAACGATTGATGACGGAGATGAACAATTCCGAATTGCTTCGTTTCGTAGCGCTCGATATTAAGGCCGCTGCCGAAGACTGATTCTCGCGCCCATTTTTCCTCTCAGCATCCCGCCTTCACGCGCCATCCGGTTCCTTTATGTTTGAACAGTGAATAAC
>JBOHXA010000545.1:0-3329 GCA_050737335.1 Limisphaerales bacterium
AAATGATACAAATGGCCGCCAGGACGATTGCCGTTGTCGCGGCAATTTTATTCTTATTTGCTTCAATCCGCGGCCAAAGCTTCAATAAAAACGTGACCGCCGCGTCATGTGATTCCATAAAAGAACCCCCATTGTTGCTGATTCAGCGCGGCAAATCAAGCTGTGAATTTCAAAATTTGAGGCGATTTGAAAGGCGCGCCGGCCATTTTCATTTTGCCTGCGCGGACATTTGCGGCTTTAATAGCCCCTCATGAAAATCGTTCTGGCTTATTCCGGCGGCCTGGATACGTCGGTGCTGCTGTCCTGGATCAAAGAAAAATACGGCGCACGGATGATCGCCTTTTGCGCGAACATCGGGCAGGAGGAAGAATTGCGCGGTCTGGCCGCCAAGGCCAGGAAAACGGGCGCGAGCAAAGTGTATATTGATGATTTGCAGGAAGAATTTGCGCGCGACTTCATCTTTCCCATGATCCGCGCAGGGGCCATCTATGAGGGGCAATATTTCCTGGGCACCAGCATCGCCCGGCCGCTCATCGCCAGGCGAATGGTGGAAATCGCCAGGATCGAAGGGGCCGACGCCATTGCGCACGGCGCGACGGGAAAAGGCAATGACCAGGTGAGATTCGAGTTGACGGCGGCGTCGTTGGCGCCGGGTTTGCGGGTCATTGCGCCCTGGCGCGATGCCCGTTATCGCGGAGAGTTTCCCGGGCGCCAGGAAATGATTGCTTATTGTGAGAGCAAAAAAATTCCGGTCCAGGCCAGCGCCAAAAAGCCATTTTCCATGGATCGGAACCTTTTGCATATATCCTACGAGGCGGGCATCCTTGAAGATCCCTGGTTCGATTCGTATGACTCGAAGAACCGGAGTTATTTTACCACCCTCTCGGTATTTCCCGAGGATGCGCCGGACAAACCGGAATTTGTCACGCTTGATTTCAAATGCGGCGACTGCGTGGCCGTAAACGGACGCAAACTGACGCCGCTGGGAGTGATGAAGGCGCTCAATAAACTCGGCGGAAAACATGGGGTGGGCCGCGTGGACATGGTCGAGAACCGTTACGTGGGCATGAAATCACGCGGGGTTTATGAGACGCCTGGCGGCGCAATCCTCCATTTCGCCCATCGGCAAATCGAGTCCCTTACGATGGACCGCGAAGTGATGCATATCCGGGACTCTCTCATTCCGCGCTACGCCGAATTGGTGTATTACGGTTACTGGTTCGCGCCTGAACGTCGCGCGCTGCAGGCGCTCGTCGAGGAGTCGCAACGGAACGTGACGGGCACCGTGCGCGTGAAACTTTTCAAGGGCAATATCATGGTCGCGGGGCGCAAGTCGTCCGTCAGCCTCTACAATCCCCATATTGCCACCATGGAATCGGACCCCACGCAGGCGTATAACCAGGATGACGCCACCGGCTTCATTCATCTGAATGCCCTGCGCCTTAAAGTCGCGGCCAGGGTAAAAGGTTCAGCATAGTTTTGAACCCAAAAACCGTCCGCGGTTAAATTGTAGGCTCGCGACCGGACGACGAAAATTGGAGGGCCCTCACCTCACCCTCGCCGACCCATCGGATGGGAGCGGAGAGCACGTTGAACTGGCGGAGGCTCATACTCTGCTGTCCATTACGGCAGCGTCTGCGCTACTATGCGGGACTCCGACTTCCAAACCGACATTTCATGCCTTATCGGGCGTGCCGACTTGCTCAGGAACTTGAGTTGGCTCGCGCGCCTGACTCGTCGGTTTGGACCTCCCCGCTCAACGCACCCTTCATGGGCTGCTGCGGGCTTTAATATCTGTAGAAAAATCGAAAACAATAACAACGTCCAGCGCCGTAGGCGCGGCACCTTCCGCGATTGCCCAGGTTGGAGCGGCCAGACGATGCCGCTCCTGGACGGAGCTAAAAATTCTTTTTTTTTCTGACTCCTGACAAATATTTCGGCCCACACGGGCCTGGACACGGGCCGTCACGGTGAAGCCACGCGGCGCGCGGCGGATTCTAGAACACCAAAAGAAAACTAATTAAATCCTCGATACGGCGTGTCGCCTGCCCTTGTCGCGTACGGCAAAAGTCGCGGATCAAAATAAATGAGCGTCATCGCTTGCAAGACGGCGGTCCGGATGACCGCCGTTTTTCCAGAATCGCCTTCCGTATTACTCAAATCGTAATCGCTTTCCTTCAAAATTCCGATTTTAACTTCCCCTATTTGCGCGGTCTTTCCACGATTTTTTTTCCCCCGTTTGAAACAACCTTCGCGGTCGCACAATACGTAACGAAACGTCAGATGCAAACCCGGCTTCGGTAAATGTCCTTTTGGCTTGTTTCTTTCAAACGCGGTTTTGACTTCAATTCCAGATAAATGTTTTCTTTGCGGAAGCAAATCTGGAAACGTATGAGGAACGTTGCGGGAATAAGCGCCATTTGAATGCTCAACCAAACCCGCGGCCAAAAGATTTCCAATCATTGACGTTAGGTTGGCCAATTCAACCAACTCACTAATCGGCGGCGATTCCCGCTTTGCGAGTTCCGAATCAATTAAATCCAACGTTTGATGGCAGTCTTCAATTGCGCCGCGAATGCTTTGATGTGTCAAGCCCGTCAATTCCCGCAGTTTGGCTTCATTTCGGAAAAGTTTCGTCAAAAGCCGGCGGTGCGTCAGTGAAACGACGGATCGCCCGGTTTGAATGGCCGCTTCGGCTCGCGCCAGCAAAAGCGACAACGAGACGTTGAGCGCACCCGCCCATTGAAGCGCCAGTTGAACCGTCGGCGTGCGCTCCTGCCGTTCCCACAATGCGATGGTTGTTCGATGTATTCCAGCACGGTCCGCCAACTGTTCGTAAGTCAGGCCCTGCGCCTTGCGTTCTTCGGTTATGGCGCGAATCAGCTCTTTGGTGATTTGTTCGGGGCTTGAATTTTCCACCGCGGCAGATTAAATGATTGACACGGCGGCCCCGAGGGCCAATGGTTGCTCGACCGAAATTCATTTGTGCAGGCGTTGCCTTTGTCCCATCCTTTAGCCAGGCCAAAGTATGAAGCGTTGGATTTCCATCGTGCCGATTTTTTTCGCCGCGGTTCTGCAGGCGGCGCAGGTCGGGCTTATCCGGATTGACGGGCCGATCGGCCCGGCCACGGCCAACTATATTTCGCGCGCGCTGGATGTGGCAGCCTCACAGAATGACCAGTGCGCGATCATTGAATTGAACACGCCCGGAGGCCTGGGCAATGCGATGAACGATATCATCAGCTCCTTTTACGCCTCGCCCGTGCCCACGGTGGTCTATGTCGCTCCAGAAGGCGCCATGGCCGGCAGCGCGGGCTGCTATATCACCC
>JBOHXA010000546.1:0-6907 GCA_050737335.1 Limisphaerales bacterium
GACATGCGGCAGCAGCCTTCGCGTTTCCTGGCCGAAATTCCCGCCGACCTGTTGGACAAATGGAATGTGCGGCCCGCGTGGTCGTAACCTTTCCCGGTGCCGTCTTTACTTCCCGATCCCCCGCTCGCTCGCTCGTATGAACCGCACCAGGTGAACGATTTCCGGAAGCGGCGGCAATTTTTTCTCAATCTTGGCCAGCGCGTTCGAAACGGTCAGCCCTTCACGAAATAGAACCTTATATGCTGCCCGTAATGCCTTTTGCGCCTCGTTGGAAACGCCGCTGCGCTCCAGTGCCACTTTGTTGATCGTTCGCGTTTCGGCGGGGTTGCCGTCCGCCAGCATATACGGCGGCACATCCTGCACCACTTTCGAGCAGCCTCCGATCATGGACATTTTGCCAACGCGGCAAAATTGATGTATGGCGCACGTGCTGATGCGCGCTTGGTCCTCGACAACGACATGGCCCGCCAGCACCGCGCAGCTCATGATGACGTTGTTTCCAATGGTGCAATTGTGCCCGATATGACTATAGCAAAGAATGTGGTTATTGGACCCTAGCCGCGTCGCCTCGCCGGCGCCGGTTGCGCTGTTGATGCTGACGTATTCGCGAATCGTATTATCGTCGCCCAGTTCAGTCCACGTCACCCCGCCCTTCCATTTCAGGTCCTGCGTTTTGAGGCCTATGCTCGCGTAAGGATAAAATTCGTTCCCGTCGCCAATTTTCGTGTGACCGCCGATCACCACGTGCGGATGAAGCTTGCACTTCCTGCCCAGCGTTACATTTTCGCCAACAATGCAATAAGGGCCTATTTCGCAGCCTCTCCCGATTTTGGCTCTTGGATGAACAACCGCTGAACGATGAATCATTCGTTTACTCCTCTCGCAACATAAACGTGACCTCGGCTTCGCTCACTATTTCATCGCCCACTTTGCACACGCCCTTGGCCTTGCAGATTTTTCCGCGCGTTTTCATGAGTTCCACCTCGATGCGCAGCACGTCCCCGGGCCGGACCGGCTTGCGCCACTTGACGTTGTCAGCCGCCATAAAGTATGGCAATTGCCGCGCCAGCCCTCCTTGTCTCGTCATCAAAAGACCCGCCACCTGCGCGATCGCTTCCAGTTGCAATACGCCGGGCATGATGGGATGGCTCGGAAAATGCCCTTCGAAGAACGGCTCGTTAATCGTCACATTCTTGATCGCTTCCACCCGGTTATCTTCGATCTTTGTCACGCAATCCACCATCAACATCGGATATCGGTGCGGAAGCAGTTGCCGCACCTCGTCAATATTTAGCGCGAGATTCGGTCGCCCCGTCGCCGCGGCGCCGGCTTTTTCAGCCCCGTTGCCTTTCACCGGCGGCGGCCCGAACGCGCGCGCCGCCCGCAGCGGCTTGTTCATATGTGCCAGGATTAATCTGGCAAATTCGCAATTCGTGGCGTGGCTGGGCTTGACGGCAATGAGATGTCCGCGAATCGCTTTTCCCACCAGTGAGAGGTCGCCAACAATATCGAGCATCTTATGCCGCACAAACTCTTCCGGATACCGCAACGGCTCGGTCGTCAGTACGGCGTCCTCGCGGATGACAATCGCATTTTCGAGGCCGCCGCCTTTGATCAAGTTGTTCTTGATGAGATGTTCAATCTCTTCAAAAAAACAAAACGTCCGCGCGTGCGCCAATTCCCGCTCCCACGTTTTCGGGCTTAACTCGACGCTGAAGAATTGCGTGAAGCGCCCGCTCCGGTCCGCGCTGGTGCAGGTGATTTTGAAACCGTCGTCGGGAAGCAGCGTCATCACGGTCTCGCCCGATTCCAATTCAATCGGCTCCGCCGGCGCGAATAGCTCGCGCTTTTCCGCTTGGGGCGCAATGCCCGCGGCCTGAATGATTTTTGAAAATTCACGCGAACTGCCGTCGGCGATCGGCGGTTCATTGGAGTCCAGCTCGATGACGGCGTTGTCTATGCCAAATCCAGCCAGCGCCGCCAGTACGTGCTCCACCGTGTGAATTTTGACGTTCCCCCTGGCCAGCGTCGTGGATCGGTTGGTTTCCGCAACATTCTCCACCCGCGCTTCTATTTCTGGCTTCCCTTCCAGGTCAACCCGCCGGAAACGCACGCCGCAATTTGCCGCCGCCGGCAAAATCCTCATGTTGACTCGATTCCCGCTGTGCAGTCCGATCCCGGAAAACTCCGCCGGACGATTCAGGGTCTGTTGATTGAGCACGGGCAGATTAAACAGAACACCAGCCCGCTTTGCAAGAATTGTTGGATTCCCCCATTCTCGCGGCGGCGCGGGCCTTTCCTCGCTCTTTTCCACCTTCAACACGCGAAAAACCCTCATTTACCAATCTCCCCGCCCTTGTTAATGTTCTTTCATGCCAGAAAATTTCGGCAGGACAGGCTTGGTGAAAAAACGGAAGCGGTCCAACGCTCCACAGTTGCGCGACAAGCAAAACGAGCGCGATTTTCGCAGGTTGAGAATTGATAAAGTCGGCGTGCGCGGCATGCGTTTTCCCATACAAGTGCGGGACAAAACCCGCGCTTTCCAAAACACCATCGCCACCATCGGCATGTTCGTGGACTTG
The DNA here is from genome assembly GCA_050737335.1 of Limisphaerales bacterium. GTDB lineage: Bacteria > Verrucomicrobiota > Verrucomicrobiia > Limisphaerales > UBA11358 > UBA11358. Next base: position 2,583 of record JBOHXA010000546.1, read on the forward strand.
CCCCACCATTTCAAAGGCACCCACATGAGCCGCTTTATCGAGGTCCTCAACGCGCACGGCGGCGGCATCCACGTCGAAAACATCAATGCTATCCTGCGCGCCATGCGGAAAAAATTGAATGCCGCCACCGCCCACCTGGAAATCGAATTTCCTTATTTCATGTCCAAAAAATCGCCCGTCTCACGCCAGGAAAGCCTGATGGATTATGTGGCCCGCTTTGATGCCTCGGCCCGGGACGGCGAAATTGACTTCGTCCTGACAGTCAAGGCAAACGTAACCACCCTTTGCCCCTGTTCCAAAGCAATTGCCAAATACGGCGCCCACAACCAGCGCGGCGAAGTGACCGTCCAAATTCGCTCCCGCGAAATTGTCTGGATCGAAGATTTGATTGCCGTCATTGAAGGCTCAGCCAGTTCCGAACTTTACGCCCTCCTCAAGCGCCAGGACGAAAAGGCCGTCACCGAACGGGCCTATGAAAACCCGGTATTTGTCGAGGACATGGTCCGAAATGTCGCCGTCAAATTGAACGCGGATCCACGCGTGACATGGTATGAAGTCGAAGCCGAAAATTTCGAAAGCATCCACAATCACAACGCATACGCCTGCATTGAGAAAGGAGGACATCAATCCAATGGCGAACCGCAATCGCGTTTAGCGTGAGCGCGCTCTGACTAATCTCGAACGGGTTTGAGTCCCAAAACCAGAAATCAGGACGAACTGATGTTCGTTCCCACCTCCTTCGTTCCCGTAGCAGCCGTTATTTTGCCCGACCACCCCCCTTAATTTCGCACCCCCCCAAAATTAAGCTTTTTTCCCAATAAGCCCGCGCCCCTAATTAAGCCCACATCTGCCGATTTCCCAGTAAAAGCGCGTCATTTTCAAGCCCTTAATTTGAAATTCAGCATTTCATTCAGCGAAATTAAGTCCGCAAAACCCTAGCATGACGATTTTACTTAATTTCGCCGCCCCTGTTTCCTCGAAATGCTCAAATTTCCCAGCAAAACAGCACTTTCTGGCTTCGTTTCCTGATTGCATCCACGATACGCCAACAAATGTGTCATGCCCCCAGTCACCGTGGCAGCGAACATAAGTTCGCTCTGATCAAGACGCCCCCGCCCAGGCGCGGCTCACGAAATCAAAAAACTGGACGCCGACCCGCCGGCTGCTACATTATCCCTGCCATGTCAACGCAAGCGCCTCCGGCGCCAAAAAAGATCAACCTTCGCCGTCCGGATATCCTGGAAGCGGTCCAGGCGCAGGTCCTTTCGCATTACCGCAGTGAGCTGGTCGAGCGCATCCGCGCCAACGGCGGCGTCATTTCATCGGGCGATCTTTCGGTCAAGCTGGCCAAGGAATTCGGCTTTTGCTACGGCGTCGAGCGCGCCATTGACCTCGCCTACGCCGCCCGAAAGTATTTTCCCGCGCCCAGGCCCATCTACCTCCTGGGCGAGATCATTCATAATCCCGAGGTCAACGACCAAATCCGCAATTTGGGCATCCAAATCATTTCGCCCAAGCCAACCGATGCCGAATTGGAAAGACTCCGCGCCGAGGACGTGGTCATTATCCCGGCCTTTGGCACCGAAGTCGGCACCCGGAAAAAGCTGGAAGCCAAGGGCTGCAATCTGGTTGACACGACGTGCGGAGACGTGATGAGCGTCTGGAAACGCGTCCGCCAATACTCCCATGAGAGCGTCACGAGCATTATTCACGGAAAAGCCAGGCATGAGGAAACCAAAGCCACAACCTCTCAGGCCCGCGCATACGGCAGCGGCCATTATCTCGTCGTATTCAATCTCGATGAAACCGATTACGTTTGTAATTACATTTTAAACGGAGGCGAAAAATCCGCGTTTCTCGACAAGTTCAAAGGCGCCTACTCCGACGGCTTCGATCCCGACCTCCATTTGAGGGCCATCGGCGTGGCCAATCAAACCACAATGTTGCGCGGCGAAACTGAAGAAGTGCAACGCCGGTTCAAGGCCGCAATGATCAAAAAATACGGCGAAGTTGAAATGGATCGGCACTTTCGCTTTTTCGACACCATTTGCGGCGCCACCCAGGACCGCCAGGACGCTCTGGAAAAACTTTTGCACGAGCCTATGAACCTGCTCATCGTCGTCGGCGGCTATAATTCATCCAATACCTCCCATCTGGCCGAGATGGGCGAGGCGAAGCTGCCGACCTATTTTATCAAAAATGCGGCGAAGATGGAATCCGGCAACCTCATCCGTCACTATAACCAGCACATTCGCGCCGAAGTGGAAACTCGCGACTGGCTCCCCCTGGGCAAAATTACCGTAGGCGTCACCGCCGGCGCCAGTTGCCCAAACAATCTCATCGAAGAAACCATCCGGCGTATCTTCGCCCTCCGCGGCATCTCCGTTCAAGAGTTGCTGGCAAATTGATCCGTTCCAACGTTTCAACAATTGAACGCTGCAACGATCAATTAATTTCCTTTTTCCTCTTTCCTTTTTCCCTTTTAATTCCCCGATGCCTCGAACCCGGGAGCAACTGGAAGACATCGAACACCGCATCCTTGCCCCCTACGCGCAATTGAGCGCCTGCACCCGCGGACGCGAATTTCCCGAATCCCCGCCGGACTGGCGGACGCATTATCAGCGCGACCGGGACCGCGTCATTCATTCGCGCTCTTTCCGCCGCCTTGAATATAAAACACAGGTCTTTCTCAATGGAACCGGCGACCATCTCCGCACGCGCCTGACCCACACGATTGAAGTCGCCGCCATTTCCCGCAACATTGCCAGCGCTCTACAACTCAATTCGGACCTCGCCGAAACCATCGCGCTGGCCCATGACCTGGGCCACTCGCCCTTTGGACATAAAGGCGAAACCGTTTTGAAACGCCTGATGCGAGGCCACGGCGGCTTCGAGCATAACCAGCACAGCCTGCGTATCGTCGAATTGATCGAGCAAAAATATCCGGATTTTCCCGGCTTGAACCTCACCTGGGAAGTGCGTGAAGGCCTGGCCAAACATTATACCTCCTATGACCGCCCCGACAAATACAAGGGCTTTGAAACCAAAAACTCCTCCCTCGAAGCCCAAATTGCCAACCTTGCCGATGAGATCACCTATTACAGCCATGACCTGGACGATGGCCTCGATTCCGGATTGCTTTCAGAAACGGATTTGATCCGCAATGTCCGCGCTTTCGCCCGGGCCGCGCGGCTTGTTAAGAAGCAACACGGCGATTTGCCGGACGAATGCCGGCGTTATTTTATCATTCGAACAGTCATTGACATGCAGATTCGCGACGTCGTCGAAACCAGCGAGCAACTCATCGTCGCCGCAAAGGTAAGCTCCGCCGATGATGCGCGGAGGTTTTCCCGGGCCCTCGTCCAGCACAGCCCGGACCGGCGAAAGCTAAATCGCGAGTTAAGGGATTACCTGTACAAAAACCTTTATTTCAACCCGGTCGTCCATGAGCCAAATATGCGCGCCGTAAAAATGCTCGAAGACCTTTTCCATTATTTCCTCAAACATCCCCGCGCAATCGGCGAAGGCGCGCAAAGGCGCGTCAAGAAAAGCGGCCTGCGCCGCGCCGTCTGCGATTATATTGCCGGAATGACCGACCGCTATGTAATGCTCGAGCATCAGCGCCTTTTCGGAAAAACTGCGAATTAAAAGCCGGGTTCGCCCGCAAGGACCGCAAACCCCGGGCCATCCTGTCTGTGGCGTATGGTCTGCGACGCTCTATCCGTCCCTGACAACCACCTCGTTCGACTCCAACCCGGCCAGGGCCTCCGCAACAGTCATTCTCCACCCCGGCAATACAAGCTCCCCGGCGATTTCACTCAACGGCTGCAGCACAAACCTCCGCAAATGCGCGCGGGGATGGGGCAGGACCAGATCTGCCGCGTTTCGGCTTTCCCTTCCAAAGGCGATCATATCCAGGTCAAGAAATCGCGCTTCATTCGAAACCTTTTTCGCCGTTCTTCCGAATTCTTTTTCAAGCGCCTGCAATTTCTTCAACAACGAATCCGCCGTTTCATCTGCCCCGGGTACCAGGCCGGCCACCGCATTCACAAAACCCGCGGAGTCCGGCGGACAATCCACCGGCGATGTCCGCCAAAGGGATGATTTCAGAATGGGTTCGTTGGACAAATTTTGAAGCCGGGTCATCGCATCCAGCACAATTTTCCGGGAATCTCCAAGATTCGAGCCTAGGGCAACAATTGCCATCGCGGATTGCCGGTTGCGGGTTGCCCTTTTCATTGTCGCTTGAAGCGGTTCAATCCGTTTGCCATGCCATCGCACGCATCATGGGTCAAATTCATTTCAACCCCAGCACGTCCTGCATG
>JBOHXA010000547.1:0-1518 GCA_050737335.1 Limisphaerales bacterium
CCGCCATGATGATTGTTTGAATTGTTTTCATGGGCTTAATTTTTCTTTTTGGCCGATTGTTTGCCTCTGAAAACTCGAAAGGCGCACACCCGCGCGCCTCCCGGAGGCAGCCCACCAAGGTCGCCCACAACGAAACGCACAAGGTATGCGCCCGGTGGGGCGCGCCTTGGCATTCGTTGTGTGGTTTTTGGAATCCCCCGTTTGACAGAGGAAGCTGGTGGGCTTTTTCCAGAAGTTTGAGTAGCAGCCAACGCTACGCAAATTGGTTTGTTAAAGAACTGCTGACGGTTTAGCACTTCATCGGTCATTGGCAAGCCTTTTCCGAAAATAAAAAACCGAGCGTTTTTTGCACAGAGATTCACGGCATGGCGCAGACTGACCGCCAGCGCGACCGCATCGCCAGCAGTGGAAACTGGACGCTGGTTTGGCAGAACGGAAAGGAATTGCGGCTTTCAGGCATTGCGCTCGACCGGGAAGCCGACCCCACCGGGGACGGCTGGAGCATCACGGACGGCAGCGCGGGACTGCGCGGGCAGATTCTTAAAAGCGATGACCTGGCCGAAATAAAATTGTTTGCGGCGACCTTTTTAAGTGGAGCGGCCAGCGCGTTCACCCAAACGCAGCCCACCATTTACGGCAATCAAATCACCCCGACGTTGCAGAACGCGCCGCTGACCGGCGCGCAAGCCGTCTTGCAAGCCTACGCGCAGCAGATTTTGGACTCCATTCAGCGCGATGGTTTTTACGTCCGCGTTCCGGCTGGAAAACAATTTTATCTCTACGTCACGCAGACGATTGACGAATCGGATGCCGCCATCGGCGGCACTCGCTTCACTCCGAATGAATTCGCCGAAACCAATCAACCCGCCGTCCCGTCAGCGCAAAATTATTTTCCGCCCAACGCGGCCATGTATCCAAACCGAGCCATGCCATGAAACGAATCTTCTTTTTCATCCCACTAATTTTGCTACCGGCTTGCGCCAGCAGAAAACCCGTGGTTGTGCAGATGCCGCCTTCTCTGCCGGCAACGATGCTTGCCCCCGGCGACATGGAATCGGTGCGTTACGGCGAAAATATCAAAGCGTATCACATTGGCCGTTACATTGATCCGAATGACGGTTTGGTGATGCACGAGGCGCACACCATTTATCGCGTGGAGACGACCGCCAAATGGAATCTGCATCCCAACGCGCCCGCCAATGTTCCGGGCGGGCCGGTGGTCGGCATCATTGACACGGCGCACAAGGACAGTCCAATAACGCCGGAAATTGTCGCGGAGGTGGACCGGCAGAAGGCCGCAACAATGGCGTTGATTATGCAAGGCCAGCGCATGAATCAAGCCTTGAACCAGCTTTCAAAAACGCTGGCGGCAACGGCGCAAGTCGCGGCGGAAAATGTTCAACTGAAAAATGAAATGACCGTCACGCAAAAGCGTCTCGATGCCCTTGAGGAAGAATTTCGGAAGGAGCAGACCGAATCCCAATTTAACCCGCCAGCCGCCCCTTCCGTGAAGGGGAC
>JBOHXA010000548.1:0-2667 GCA_050737335.1 Limisphaerales bacterium
GGTTATTGCCGCTGGTTAAAATTGTCACCGTGCTCCAAATGACCCAGACATTGAGGCTTAAATTCGTTCCGCCAATCGAAGCCGTCACCGTCGTTTCAGCCGAGTTGGTCTTGCTCACCAGCCGTTGGAACGGATTTCCGGGAACGGCTGTCCCACCACTCCACTGAATCATGCTCGCCGCGTTAGTCAAAAGCGCGTCATTCGCTATATTAAACGTTGCCTGCACAATCACATCATCATTCGTCGGCGTTTTCACACAAGCCCAATTCGTCGCGTCAATCTGCGTCGCACTGTTGGAGACCACCGTGAGCGATTGCAACTGCACCGGCTGCGCCTGCACCTGAAAGGTGCTTTCCGGCGCCGTGGACGTGACCTCGGGCATGGCTCCCGCCGGAGCCTTCAAAAGCATATAGCCCCAGCCATTGCCTTCATCCCGCAACGTCACCCCGTCTATCTGTAGCGCTCCCGCCGCCAGCGGCTCTCCCGTGACCAGGCCGGTAAAATCCCACGCCCGCGCCTGCACCAGATAAGTCGTCGTCGCGCCGGCGATGGCCGGCCCCGACGGCTCGATCATCACCCGCGTGTCAATCGCCTCGGCCACCTGGCCTCTGGAGGTCGAGAATGCGCCATTGACCCACGCCGCCCCATAGCCACCTTCCCCGCCGGCCAGCGCATGGTCGTAAAAGTTATTCTCACCCGGATTATTGTCACAAGGATTGGCCGAGGCGATCACATACCCCTGATCAATTCCCCCCGCCGCCCATGTCCAGTTGACCGTTTCCTCAGTATTGACATACACCGGTATCGGGCCAATGCCGAGGTTGCAGCTTCCAGTGACATGCCCCGATTCATGCTCCGCATAACTCATCAAACCCACCCCCACCGGCTGCGCCTGCTCCAGCGTTTGCTCGCCGTCAAGGTCATTGGTGTCCGTCCCGGTTTGAACGCTTAATTCCGCCGTGCCATAGGAACTCACCGGCACGCCGTCCGCCTCCCAATTGCCATCGCCGTCCACACTGGCGGCCACGCCGTTGACCCATACGCCTTCACCCGGCGTCACCGTCCCCGTCACGCTCACATACGCCTCGTTCAACTGGTCGTCGCTGATGGGATTGATGCTCAAACTCACAGCGCTTTGGACAACATCGAAACTCGTCGTGTTCACCAACCCCGCCCCGTTCGTCGCCGTCAGGGTGATGGTATTTGTGCCCGCGTTCAATGGCAGGTTCTCCGCCCATACCGCCCCGTTGCGTTCCACTAACGCCGTCACCACGTTCGTATCGCCGTTCGTGTCTGTGATGCTGGCCGTCACTTTGGCCGTCGCATCGTCCACCTGCGCCTGTAGCGTGAAGTTGCTCCCGCTGACCAGCGCGTTGTTCTGCGGCCAGACCAGCGTCAACACCGGCGGATTGGTCACGCCCGAATAATCCAACGTGTAAGCCAGATTTGTCGTCGTCTCGTTACCCGCCAGGTCGGTCGCGCGCAACTTGACGGTGTTCAACCCGTTGGTCAACGGCACGTCATAACATTGGAACCAGTTTGTCGTGAATTTCAGCAGGTTCGTGTCGTAAAACACCGGCTGCCAATAGCCCGTTTGATTGGTGAAAATGCCCGCCCCGTTGCTCACGTCAAAGGCCAATTGGCTCAACGTTTCATTGACATAACCCTGCAATTGAATCACTGGCAGGGAAACCGTGCCGCCGACGGGATTGGTCATCGTCAAAACCGGCGGCATCCGGTCCAAAGTGAGCTTGAGGGTCGCCCATGACGTGGTGGCGTCGGGCGCCGCGCCTTTTAACTCAACCCAAAGATAATAATCGCCATCCCCGGAATTCAGCGAGACCACCAGGTTGGAATTGAAGGGTTGCCAGGCCACGCCTACAAAATTGCTGATGGCATAATACGGCTCGTCGGGGTTGGCATCATCGGAAAAATCGTTGGTGGTCACCAGCACGCCCATGACGGCGGGGAGGCCGTATTGAAGGTTGATCGTCACCGGCACGTTCAGGTCGTTGACGTCATTGTTCGTTACCGAGAGCGAAAAGCTGATGACATCGGGGTCAAATCCGTTGGTGTAATCATAGCCCAGCGTATGGACGCCCTGACTGTCCAAATCACTGGCCGAATAATCCAGACTTTGAAAATACTCCCACAACCACCAAGCAGGCAGGCCGTTGGTTTCAACCCCCGTCCAATCCTGCGCGATCAGGAACAAGTTCGTGTCATCGCCCACGTTGACCGTGAAAGGCAGCGTGTTTGTCGTGTCATTCGTCGGCCACAGCTCCGTCATCACCTGCCACTCCGCCACCGGCAGCGCCAAGTTTGTCGTGCCCCATATCGCATAAACAAAATTTGTGGCCTTGTTCAGCGTCAAATACGCCAAGTCATTCGACACGGCGTTGATCTGTAGGTAAAGCCCGTTCGTGGAAAAGGTGAATTCAGGGGTAAAGCCGCCACCCTCGTCCATTGCGTGGATGCCATTTGATTTTGTTGCCGACTGTGCAGTTCCATAACTGTAATCAAGGTCATCTATCAAAAAGAGGTTTGTATCAATTATCCAAATTGGAAGCGATAGCCAGTCGGCGGGCAGCGGCGGCCACTGATTTTCGGTGCCGGGCGCGTGCTGGGCGGACTAAAATGTTCCCTGCAATCCCAAAGCCTGAAATT
>JBOHXA010000549.1:0-7025 GCA_050737335.1 Limisphaerales bacterium
AAAAAGCTGCCCGTCGAACTGCAGGCGCAGGCCATCTCCGTTTGCGGTGGTCAGGCTGGCCCAATAACAATTATATTCCGTGGAATTGAAATCAAAGGCATTCGAGATATCCATGTCCGTCGCGTCCACGTTGGTTGTCTGGGGTGTGGCTGTTCCGGAAGCGCGTCCAATTTCATAGCCCGGATAGACCGTCCACCGCGCGTCCCGGCTCCAGGAAAAGTTGCCGTAATCCAGCGGCATTTGGAACGTCCATCCGACTTCCTGGACGCGCCATGACGGGCCGGTCCAATTGAGGCTGTACGAAAAGACATTATTCGTATAACCGGCCTGGACCATGCCAAGCGTCTGAGTGCCGTTGATCCCGCCGATGACCGTCGCTGAAAGCGAATTCAATTGAGCCAGTGTTGCGGCATTTGTGGGATTAAGAACGATGTTTGTCAGCTTCGCCGGAAAACGGATGCTTTCGGTCCAAAGGCCCGGGTCGTTGTAATTGGTCTGCGTGATTAAATTAAATTGCGGTATCGGAAGTCCCTCCGGCAGATTGGTGGCAATCACCGAAGCCGACGGCGCGTTTGAGAGGGCGAATTGATAAGAATAAATGTCGTCGCCGTCGGGATGGAGGAAGTCCAGGCGCAATGAGTCGGCATAGGACAGCGCGTTTGCCGGCATGGAAATATTGGCGGTGCCGCTGGTCAAGGGCGGCATTTCGAGGTTCGTATTGCCCGAAGCGATGGTCATGCCGTTGCGTTCGAGCCGCCATTGTGCCGTCAAATACGAGAGGTCGGTAAAGGAATAACGGTTTTGGATGGGGAAAGTGACCTGGCCTGTTGAAATCGAAAGTGAATTGCTGATTTGAACCGGCGAATAAATCATCTGCAATTCGTACAGGTTGGGACGAGGGTTGCGGAACGCGTCCACCATGCCTTTCATCTTGAGGAGCCGAATGTCGGTGGCGGGGAAATAGTAAAGCAATTGCGCATGGTCATTTGTATAACTTGCGGCGGAATTGGGGTCCTGGACCGCCCGGTCCGCCCATTCAAAAGGAAAAGTGCCAGGAATCGTGTTGGACGCTTCGCAAATGTTCCATACCCGCTGCATGCAAACGCCCCAATCCTCCCACATGCCCGCGTCAGCGCCCAGGCGCTCATCCCAGGTATTTGGGTTTTCCAGAAAAATGAATGGACGGCCCGTCCTCGCTGCGTTGGCGGCGTCCGATTCCATGCCCGAAAGGCTCGGATAATGCGCGTCGGATAGCTCCGTTCCATATTGCGAGGCGTTGAACGTCGAGACGAGCCGCGGACGCGTCGGATCAAGCGAATGGACCAGGTTGGCCACCACCTGGAGATTATTCCCGGCGCTGTTTTCGTTGCCGATGGCCCAAATCACAACCGACGGATGGTTTCTGTCCCGGCGAATCGTTTCCCTGGCGCGTTGCACGAAGGCCGGCTGGAAATTTGCCTCCGGAGTCTCCGGGCTGCACCAGCAATAGGGCAACTCATCGGAAACGTACATTCCCAGCTCATCGGCGGCATCATACAAGGCCGAATCATACGGATAATGACACGTCCGAATGGCGTTGATGTTCGCCGCCTTCATCATTTTAAGTTCGTGGTACCAAAAACCCGGGGGCGTAACCTCTCCATTGGTCGGCGTCTCATCATGGTCACCCACGCCGGCGAATTTCACCGGCACGCCGTTTAAGAGCAATACGCCGTTGGTAATGGTGAGTTGGCGGATGCCAATGTGGTTTGTCACCGTTTCGGTGACGTCTCCGACGGCGTCTTTTAATTGCACGGTCAGGGAATAAAGATTCGGAAATTCCGCCGACCACAGTTTTGGCTGATTGATTACCTGGCTGAATGCGGCCGTGCCGTTGGTCGCGGTCGTGTCCGTTTCCACGCCGTCCAGAGTCATTGAAACGGGCGTAGTGGCGTCGCCGCCGTTCACGTCGGCCAAGACGTCCACCGTGGCGACGTCGTTCGTCACAAACGTACTCACCTGGACGTCGGCGATGTTCGTCTGCGGAACCGAATACAGCGTGACGGGACGATCAATGCCGCCCAGGAAAAAGTAATCACCGGTATCCAAGTCATTGGACGGGGTATTCTTGATGACGCGCACCGCGAGCAAATTACTCGCGCCAAAATTCACCTGCGACGTCAGGTCCACCTGAAAACCGGTCCAGCCGCTTTCGTGATAATTGCTTATGTTCCAGCTTGACTCATTGACGGGCACGGGCTGTCCGTTGAGCCAAATCTCAGCCCCGTCAAGCACACCGTCAAAATAAACATAGACACGCCGTCCGCGCCAGGATTGTGGAATTTGAAACCAATCCCGGTAAAGGCCGCAAGTGTCATCGGGCACGTAATAGGTGCATGGAGAGAGGCCATACATTTCCCAATTGCCGGGGACCGGGAGGTTGGTCCAGCCGGCAATTTCAACATAATTGGTTTGCTGAAACGTCGGCTGCGTGGGGGGCGGGAGGACGACGTTGGGCGGCGCGCCAAAATTGTAATTGGTGCGTTCCAAATAAAACCGCCACGTTCCATCAAGGGACATGGAGTCGCCCGCATCGGCTGGAATGGCCGCCGTCGGAGCGACGGTGATTAATTGGACCACACCGATTGCGGACAACGTCGCGTCCGTAATGGTATAAGTGAAATAGTCATCCGATGCAAGGGGACCCTCGTAATAAATACTTGTGCCGTCGCTGGTCACATTGGTTCCATTGGCGCTGTAGGGACCGGCGCTCGAAAGGCCGATGGGTTCGCCGTTTGGGTCGCTCCAGCCGGCCAGCGCCTGGAGATTCGTAATGGCGATTTGCCATGTTGAACCAAAATAAAGGGTGTTCGTCACCACGTTCGCCACTTGCGGCGGGCGGTTCGTGGTGATTTCGACGTATAAATTATTGTTTGAAATTGTTAAATAAGCATTTTGAGCCGGGGCAATGCCGTTGCCACCCACGGTAACCGCGGGCAAACCGCCCGGAACGCTCACGGCTCCACCGGCACCAGCGGAAATAATTTCATAATCGCCCGGCGCCAACGTCGGCCCGATATTATTGATTTGAAAGACTGTGCCCGACGAGAGACCGAACGTGCCGCGCACGGCCGTAAAGGCAGGCGCGCCTGAAGTGTAGGTTAAGGCGACTGTCCCGAGTCCGGTGTCAATATCGCCCTGCAGCACGGCACCGGAACCATTGTTGCTCAAAGTTTGGCCGGGCGCGAGCATGTAAGCGGCGGCGCCAGGCCCGGAGAACGCAGCGCCGGATGCGACTATGATGTTCGGACTGCCCTCAATCGAACCCGCCGTTGTCATAGCCAGCGTTCCCTGGCTGATGGTCGTGTTCCCTGTGTAACTATTGCTCGCGGCGATGGATACTGTGCCCGGCCCGTTCACGGCGAACCCGCCAATGCCGCTCCATGAATTGGCCAGCGTAATTGTCCGGCCGGGTTCCGGCGCAAAAGTGACATAGCCGGGGCCGCTGACTCCATTCACTGAAAACGAACTGTTGGTCAGGTTTACAGAGGGTCCGCTCCACGTCCAGTTCGTGCCGTCACTCAGAAGATCGGCGTTTGTGGAACCGGCTACACCGCCATCGCCGACGCCCAGCATGTCCACCGTGCGAAAGACGCCACCGGAAATATTGACCGACGTGACCTCAGAACCGCTGGTCGTATAAATGCCGTTAAAGCCGATATAAAGCGAGCCGCCGCTGATATTGAGATTGTCCTGTGGCAGGGACGAGTAGCTGTTTCCGCTAAACCCAATGCCCACAACATAGACCGAACCGCCGCTGACATTCACTGTGGCATTTGTGCAACCCTGATCGAGATAAATGCCGCCGTTGCCGCTGGTGGTCCCGCCGCTGAAATTGGGCAGGATATAGACCGCGCCGCCGGTCAAATTGAACGTGCCCGAGCCGGACGGCGCGCCATTGCCGCGTCCAACACCGAACCAGCCGTTGTCCACAATCGCGCCGCCATTGACGTTCACCGTGCCCGCGCCATAAATGCCCAGCTCGATGCCGCACAGAAAATCGGCCGTGCCGCCATTCAGCGTAAATGTGCCAGTGGAATTTGTCGCCAGTCCCATGATGACCGAATCCTGATGATAATATCCGGTGCCAAATCTGGACACGGTCATCGTGCCGGCATTCATCGTGAAATTGCCGATGCTGTTGGCGCCGGACGACGGCGATAACGACGCCCCGCCCCCCCCATTTGCGCCATCCCTGCCGCCAATCGTCAGGGCATAATAATTCGGCGCATTGCTGACCAGCAACGTTCCCCCGTTCAGGACAAACGTCCCAGTGCTGTTGTTCCAGGCACCCAACGACATTTGACCAACCCAGTAGTTGTCCAGGACAGCGCTGGAATTGCTGTAGTAATCGCAGGCGATGTCGTTCGTGAATAGCGCCGCGTCATTGAAGCCCGGCCCGCTGCCGCCAGGAACAGCGCCCAGGTCCCATTCGCTGGCTGCCGAGTAGTCCGCGGGCGAGGCGGCGATCCAGTTAAAACTCGTTGTCGCGGCGAATGAATCATTCGCCGCCAGAACAATGAAAAAGCATAAAACGACCGTGACCCGGAGAGACAGGACTTTCATTGAGGAATCTTTGTCGAAACGTTGCAAATGAGTGGGCTTGACTGTTTGTGAGCTATTATCTCACAGGATTTGGCATTAATCCAGCCTTGTTTATGCCTGTTTCGCCATCGGTGAAAACAGAGACGACAGTGTCTTTTACGATTTCTTCCGGTATTTTTGAGATGGCGGGCGAAATGGCAAATTGTCGAGGAACCGAATCAAAATATTGTGTCATTCAGGGGCGATTTCGGCATGATTACTTTTATATGAGGCCGGTCCTGGAAATCTCAAATTTGACGATTCAGCGCGGCGGCGTGACCATTTTGGAAGGGGTGAATTGGCGCGTGGAACGCGGCCAGCACTGGGCGATCCTGGGAGCGAATGGTTCGGGCAAGACTTCACTCTTAAGCGCGTTGACTGGCTACCTCATGCCCACCGCGGGAGAGATCGTCCTGCTCGGCCAAAAATATGGGACAACGGATTGGCGCGAAATACGGAAAAAGATTGGCATCGTCAGTTCTTCTGTGCGCCAAATGATGGCGGAGGATGAGCCGGCGCTCGAGACGGTCGTCAGCGGAAAGCTTGCAATGATTGACTTCCGCGGAAAGATATCGAATGCCGACAAAAAGCGGGGCCTGAACATTTTGCGGCAAATCGAATGTTCGCGTTTGGCAGGGCGCGAATGGCGCGTGCTCTCGCAGGGCGAGCGCCAGCGGCTTTTAATCGGCCGGGCGCTGATGGCCGGACCGCGCGTGTTGATTTTAGACGAACCGTGCGCCGGACTGGACCCGGCTGCCCGGGAACATTTCCTGCAATTTCTCCAGCGCCTGGGCGCGAGGCAAAACGCCCCGGCGCTTGTCCTAGTGACGCATCATATCGAGGAAATCATGCCGGTGTTCTCGCAAGCGCTGATATTGAAAGACGGAACGGTGCTCGCGGCGGGGCAAAAGTCGCGGACGATAACGACCCGGAATTTATCGGCTGCTTTTGGAACGAGGTCAGAGGTTCGTTCAAATGGGGGCCGTTTTGCGATGAGCGTGTCGCCTAAAAAGCGTGGCATCGTATAACCGCGGCAAAGCCCGGGCTTAACGCGCCTCGCGGCTCTGACTCCTACCAGCCTGTTGAGAAATTATGGACATTGCTGCAGAGAGAATTTTTGGCCCGGGGCGCGGAGCGGGGAGGGAGCATGTCCTTCATGGACCTGGAGGCGACGACCGACAAGCCACAAGACCAAACGGCAATATCGATAATTTTTCAACCGGCTGCCATCTAGTATTAAAATCGCTTGATTCCTAGCCAAAGGCGGTGTTTTCTATTCCGATGACGGACAAGCCCCGTTCCAAACCCCCGGAAATGCCGCTGGTTTTCGTGGTGGATGATGAGGTGCTGTTGTTGGACCTGGCGGAGACGGTATTGGCGCCGGAAGGATTAATGATTCGAACCTTTGCCGATCCGTCTCGCGCATTGGCTGAGTATAAATCGGCCACGCGACCGCCAGCCCTGCTCGTGACGGACTATGCCATGGGGAGTATGAATGGATTAAAATTGATTGAAGAATGCCGAAAAATCCGTCCCAACCAAAAAACCATTCTCGTCAGCGGCACAGTGGACGAGAATGTTTACGCCAATTCGAACATTAAGCCGGACCTTTTTTTGGCGAAGCCTTACACGTCGGACGCGTTTGTGGCCGCTGTGCGCGCGGTGATGCCCCACTGAGTTAACGCCGTCACTTCAACTGTGAGAAAGGTCATTTCAACGGTCTCGTTGGCGGTGCTGGGCGTGGTGATTATCGGCCTGATTGTCCTGGGCGTGTGCCTCAATCATATTGTCAAAAGAGCCATTGAAACGTACGGGCCGCGACTCACCCGGACGACTGTGACTGTGGACTCGGTGGATTTGTCTTTGCTTAGCGGATCGGCGAAAATCAAGGGGCTGGCGGTGGGGAATCCGGAGGGTTACAAAACTCCGCAATCCATCGCGGTGGGACTGATCGCGGTGGGACTGAACCCGTTTTCGCTTGCTTCAAAAAAGGTCATCATTCGCTCGATCCGCCTGGAAAAGCCGGTCATAACCTTTGAAGGCGGCCTGGCCGGAAATAATTTGAGCCAGATTCTGGACAATCTTAATTCCACAGGCAAAAGCAGTGGAACACTTTCAATCAACGCGGTGACGGCGCCGAAAGCGGAAAAGAAATACGAAGTGGACGACCTGGTGGTGGCGGGCGCCACGGTGCGGGTGATCATTAACGGTATCGGCATGGCCAAACCGCAGGTGATCCCGCTGCCGGACATTCACCTGGCCAATTTGGGCAAGGACGATGAGGGCATTACCGCCGCAGACCTGGCGCGCCGCGTTTTAAGCGCGATTTCCAGCACAACAATCGAGACCGTGATGCAAACGGCGGCTGATTTCGACAAAAACGCGGCCACACTCAAACAGGC
>JBOHXA010000550.1:0-1579 GCA_050737335.1 Limisphaerales bacterium
GCTGCGGCGGAAAAGGCAATTCACCGATTCATAGATTCCTGCGTCATATTCGTCTCCTCGATCGTCACAGTCGTCACTACTCCGGGATTGACGGTCACAGGAATTTCGGGGGGGTGCGAAATTTAGGGGGGTGGTTCAGTTGCAGACGCATTTTTGAGCAAGATTGGCGCGCTCCAGCTTGAAGCGAGGCAATTGCATTGCAATTGGGTAATGCCGTTAGTTTGTTCAGAATCTTGAACCGTTGTTCGGTGAGATGGGCAATGAGCGAGGCCGTACGACTGTTTCGCGCTGAGCCTCAAAACCCAGAAATCAGAGCGGACTCATGTCCGCTGCTACAAAAAAGGAAGTGGGAAATTCCATGCCCGGTTGCGGGCCGGCTTGGTAACGAGCGGGGTCTTTATGCCCATTCCATCCAGTTCATCCTGTTGAAAACTCCCCGGATTTTTTAGACAGGATTTATCCGCTGTTGCGCTGCCGAGTCAAGGCAACCGTACGACTCACGACCTTGTTCAGTCAGAGCGCGCTCACTCGACGCTGCTACAAGAACGAGGGGTCTTACGCCGGCTGCGGAATCTCTTGCTCCACAGGACCGGGTTCGACCCATTTGCCGTGCTCACGGATCAAATCCACAAGCCGCTCAACGGCTTCGCCCTCAGGAATATTGAACTTGATCGCGGTTTTGCCGACGTAGAGATTAATTTTCCCGGGGGCGCCGCCTACGTATCCAAAATCGGCGTCCGCCATTTCGCCGGGGCCATTGACGATGCAGCCCATGATGGCAATTTTCACGCCCTTGAGATGCCGGGTGCGGGCTTTGATTTGAGCCGTGACGGTTTGGAGGTTGAACAGGGTGCGCCCGCAACTGGGACAGGCTACGTAATCCGTCTTAAACGAACGGCAACCCGCGGCCTGCAAAATGTTGTACGCCAGCCGCAATGATTGGCCGGCGCCGGACTCGCCGCGAATCAATATCGCGTCGCCAATGCCGTCGGCCAGCAGCGAGCCGATGACGACGGAGGCGCGGAGCAATGCGATTTTGGGCTCGATCGGAAACGGCTCAAACGAAAGGCAATCCTTGAGCAAAATCGGGTTTTTGCGTCCAAGCCGTTTCAATTGGGTCGAAAGCAGGCGAAACGACGAGATCACAGGCAACGATACACCGTCCTTAACCGTGACCATTTGCGTGTCGCAATTGATTTCAAAATCCCGGGTTGGATCAATTTCGGCGATGTCCAAGTCCTCATAGACGGCTTCGGGCCTCACGTCATCCTTTGGACGAATTTTGGGCGCGACTTTTTCCCACGCGGCGCGGGTCACGACAACGCGAATTAATTGTTCGCCGCCGCACTGGACGTTTTCACCCAGATCAATTTCGGCGGTTTCGCGCCGCTGGAAATGGAACGGATCGAATGGGAATTTGTCCGCCTCAGGCCTGTCTCCATTAGATTTGAGACTCCTCATGTCGTCCCCCGCGGTGAGAACGGGGATTTGCGCGAGCAGCTCGGTGCATACTTCAATTTCACGGGGCGAATCTTCAGTGAGCGAGACCCGGATGGTGTCGCCCAGGCCGTCGCATAGC